>JAGNPF010000033.1 GCA_017989775.1 Flavobacterium sp. | reverse complement strand
GTAATTGCAATGATGGAAATGGTGTCTAGCAAATCGTCAATAATCGACCGAAGTTCTTTTTCGTCAACCATTTTTTTTGCAATGTAATGCAAGTTGGCAATTGAAATGGAGGTCGAATACATTTTGATTTTTTTCCGCTGACAATAATCGAAAATTTCGATGGCATCTTTGGAAAAAGGTTTTCTGTTGGCAACAATATCTACTAAAATATTGGTGTCTAAAAAAATCTGATTAAATACCATATTTCTCTTTAAAGTATTCGTCTTTGGCTTTGTCTTCGTCAAAATCGTCAGGAAGGGTGATTCTGCCAATCAATTTTTTGACTTTAGGATGAATGTCATCCTCTTTTTCTGTTTTTTCTATCAGATTTTTAAAATAACTTTCCACCAGTTCAGATAAGCTTCTGCCTGTTTTTTTAGCATAGGATTTTGCCTGTTCTATGACTTCTTTTTCTAGCGATAAAGTGAGCTTGGTGTTCATATACGTAAAGTTTTTACAAATGTACGTAATAATTATTTTTGACGGTTTATTTTCTTCAAGATTTCTCTTCCAACTGCTTGGTATGCGGCGGAATGATTGAGATAATCTTTTTTCAAGATGATTTTTAATTCAGGGTGAATCCAGTCGAAATGATTGCCCAACAAATGCAAAGCACGAATCGCATAACATTTCGAGGCCACTTTAGTATCATTGATCAGCCAGTCAAAACAAGTTTCGGTGATTTCCTGCAATTGGTTTTCTGTAAGTACAATTTCTTTTTTTTTGAAATGAGCAATCGTCAACAAGAGACAAACTTTAGAAATAGCACGAACAGCACCATCATCAGCCAGTTTTTTGATGTTGGAACAGAAAAAATCCAAATAGTCTTCGAGCCATTCCAGTTTTTCATAACAAACCAATTCCAAAACCCAACAGGCTTTGGAGTTGTTTTGGTTGGAAGTTGGAAAACAGAGGCGAATCAATTCCTGAAATAGCTCAGGATTGTCCAGTACTTCGTCGGCCTGTTTTTGCCTGCTTTCTTTGTGTCCGGTTACGGAATCTAATCTTTTTTGGAATTCAATGCTCATTGGCTGCAAATTTGATTGAAAAGTACAAATCAATTGTTAAAAGTCAAAAGTGAAATCGCTATCTTTGCGCATTATTTTTAAAACTGAAAAAGTGATACAATTACACGATAAACAATTTGTTCCGTTTATTTCTGCCGAAGAAATAGACTTTGCCATCGCCAAAATAGCTGAATTGGTCGAAGAGGATTTTGTCGACGAAACCCCTTTGTTTATAGGTGTTTTGAATGGTGCTTTTATGGTCGTTTCTGATTTTATGAAACATTACAAATCCCCATGCGAAGTAAGTTTTATAAAAATGGCTTCTTATGAAGGGACAACATCGACCAATCAAGTGAAACAATTGATAGGTTTAGATCAAGATTTGACTGGCCGAAGCGTCGTGGTTATCGAAGATATCGTGGATACGGGAACCACTTTGGTGACTTTGAAACAATTATTTAAGGAGAAAAACGTGAAGCACTTCAAGGTGGCGACTCTTTTTTTCAAACCGGAAGCCTTGAAGCATGACATCAAAATTGATTATGTCGGAATCAGGATACCCAACAAATTCATCGTTGGTTTCGGATTGGATTACGATGGTTTGGGTAGAAACTTGCCCGAAATTTACCAATTGAAAGATTAATAACGAAACACTCATAATTACATAACCATTATTTACAATTATAAAAATGATTAACATTGTTTTATTTGGGAAACCAGGTGCAGGAAAAGGAACTCAAGCAGAGTTTTTGAAAGGAAAATACAATTTGACACATCTTTCCACAGGAGATATTTTTAGATTCAACATCAAAAATGAAACCGAATTGGGACAATTGGCCAAAACTTATATGGACAAAGGCGATTTGGTTCCGGATGAAGTGACCATCAAAATGTTGCAAAGCGAAGTGGAAAAAAATCAAGATTCAGCAGGATTCTTGTTTGACGGTTTTCCAAGAACCATTGCCCAAGCCCAAGCTTTGGATGCATTTTTGGCCAGTAAAAATGATAAAATTACCGCCACGGTTGCCTTGGAAGCCGATGATGAAATCTTGGTGGCCCGTTTGCTCGAAAGAGGAAAAACCAGCGGAAGAGTGGACGATCAGGACGAAGAAAAAATCAGAAATCGTTACCAAGAATACAACGAAAAAACAGCTCCCTTGATGGAGTATTACACCCAACAAAACAAATTTTATCCAGTAAACGGGATTGGTTCGATAGCAGAAATTACGGAACGACTGAGTACCGTGATTGAAAGTCTGTAAAGGAACACACGTTTTCTAATCAACTATGGAAATAGTAATAATATTATTTTTAATTATATTGAATGGTGTTTTTTCCATGTCGGAAATCGCATTGATTTCGGCAAGGAAAAACAGATTGGAAACCGCGGCCAAAAAGGGAAACAAAAATGCCCAAATCGCATTGGATTTGGCCAATTCCCCCAATAAATTTCTATCGACCGTCCAGATAGGAATCACGCTTATCGGAATTTTGACCGGTATTTATTCCGGCGACAAAATCACGCACGATGTTCAAACTTTTGTGGAAGGGTTTGAAATGCTTAAACCCTTTGCGCCTTCGCTCTCGGTGGGGATGGTGGTTGTGGTTTTGACATTTTTCTCCTTGGTTTTGGGGGAATTGCTGCCCAAAAGAATTGGCTTGAACCATCCGGAAGGAATAGCCAAAGCAGTGGCCTTGCCGATGAAGATTGTTTCGATTATCACGGCACCATTTATTTGGTTGCTGACTACTTCGACGGAGTTTTTATTGAATGTTTTGCAAATCAAGCCAACTGCCGACGGGAAAGTAACCGAGGAAGAAATAAAAGCGATTATCAAGGAAGGAACAGAAGGCGGTGAAGTGCAGGAAATTGAACAAGACATCGTGGAACGCGTTTTCCATATTGGAGACCGAAAAATCAATTCGTTGATGACACACCGAAAATCGGTGATGATGTTGCCATTGCATTCCAACAAGGAGCAGGTCAAAGAGTTTATGCTGAAAGAATTGCATTCTGTTTATCCCGTTTATGGCGAAAATCATGACGATATTGTTGGGGTAGTCAATTTGAAAAATATTTTCGCCCATTTTGAAAATCACAGTTTCAATTTGTCCGAAATCATGACCGAAGCACCGTTCATGATGGAACAGACCACTGCATATAAAGCCTTGGAACAGTTCAAGAATACGGGTATTCATTATGCCTTGGTTGCCGACGAATACGGTGTTTTTCAGGGAATCATTAGCTTGAACGACATCTTGGAAGCCTTGGTGGGAGATGCCTCCGATTTTTATAAAGATGATTTTAAGTTAATCGAAAGAGAAGACGGAACTTGGATGGTTGACGGGCATTATTCCTTGCACGATTTCTTGACTTATTTCGAATTGGACGAATTGATTAACGATTACGAAGTAACCACTGTGAGTGGATTGATAATGACCGAACTATCTCATATTCCAAAAGAAGGTGAGAAATTGGTTTGGCAAAAATTTGAGTTGGAAGTCATTGATATGGATGGCGTGAAGATTGATAAAGTGATGGTGAAAGCCTTAAAAGTTTAAAAACAGATAGCAGTTTGCAGATTTAAGTCGCAGTTTTGCAGTTGAATCTAAAATCTTAAGTCTAAAATCTAAAATCAGAATGACAGAAGGAAATTTTGTAGATTACGTAAAAATATTTGTTTCTTCCGGAAAAGGAGGAAAGGGATCTACACATTTACATAGAGAAAAATTCATCCAATATGGTGGGCCAGATGGTGGTGATGGAGGTCGTGGAGGACACGTTTATTTGGTAGGAAACAAAGGGCTTTGGACCTTGTTTCACCTGAAATTTGCCCGTCATATCAAAGCCGGTCATGGTGGAGATGGTGGTGGAGACCGAAGTACGGGTGCCGATGGAGAAGATAAATTCATCGAAGTGCCATTAGGGACTGTCGTGAAAGACAAAGAAACCGGTGAAGTTTTATTTGAAATTACGGAAGATGGCGAAAGACAAGTTTTGTGTCGTGGCGGAAAAGGAGGTCTAGGAAACTGGCACTTTAGAAGTTCGACCAATCAAACGCCAAGATATGCCCAACCGGGTTTACCAGGTATAGAAATGGACGTGATTCTGGAACTTAAAGTATTGGCCGACGTTGGTTTGGTAGGTTTTCCAAATGCTGGAAAATCGACTTTGTTGTCTGTCTTGACTTCAGCCAAACCCAAAATTGCCGATTATCCGTTTACGACCTTGAAACCCAATCTTGGAATCGTGGCTTATCGTGATTTCCAATCGTTCGTGATTGCTGATATTCCCGGAATTATTGAAGGTGCGGCCGAAGGAAAAGGACTCGGACATTATTTCTTGAGACATATCGAAAGGAATTCAACTTTGCTATTCTTGGTTCCCGTGGACACACCAAATATCAAACAAGAATACGATATTTTGGTCAACGAATTGACCAAATACAATCCCGAAATGCTCGACAAAGAACGTTTGTTGGTCATTTCAAAATGTGACATGCTGGACGATGAACTGAAAGCAGAATTGAAAATACAATTAGACAAAGAGTTTAAAAACATTCCTTATATGTTTATTTCTTCCGTTGCCCAACAAGGCTTACAAGAGTTGAAAGACAAACTTTGGAAAATGCTAAACGATTAAAAATAGCTGTTTTATTCAGAAAGGTGTTCTAGTGATAGAGCACCTTTTTTTTAGGGTAAAAAAATCATTTTTCACTGTTTTTTTATCGAATAACTGTCTGATATGTTTTATCAAATCCCTAAATAACACTACTTTTGCGTAGCTATTTTTAGTAAATAATCTGTTTTTGTGTGCAAAACGTTTCTTTTTTACACAGACAATCAGAGTTTTTTAACCTTATATATTTATAATAATGAAAAAAATTGTTTTAGCCTTCGTTGCTGGGATATTGCTGTTGCCAATTTCTGCTAAAGCCGATGAAGGAATGTGGTTTTTAATGTTTATCGAACGTTTGAACCACCGAGATATGGAAAAAATGGGATTGCAATTGACAACCGAAGAAATTTACAGCATCAATCACAATAGTTTGAAAGACGCTGTAGTGCAATTTAACGGGGGTTGTACTGCCGAAATCGTTTCAAAAGAAGGCTTGGTTTTGACCAATCACCATTGCGGATATAGCGCCATTTCAGAACTTTCTACCGCCGAACAAAACTATTTGAAAAACGGTTTTTGGGCCAAAGATAAAAGTGCCGAACTCAAACCAAAATCATTATACGTTCGTTTCTTTGTGAGAATGGACGACGTTTCTAAGCGAATTTTATCTAAAGTAAATGGTAAAATGACCGAAACCGAACGCAATAAAGCCATTCAACAAGAGATGGCCTTGATTGAAAAAGAAAATAGCGAAGGCGGAAAATATACCGTTTCTGTGCGTCCTTTTTTTCAAGGAAATGAATACTATTATTTTGTATATCAGGATTATAAAGACGTTCGATTGGTGGGAACACCACCAGAAAGTATCGGAAAATTTGGTGGAGACACTGACAATTGGGAATGGCCACGTCATACTGGGGATTTTTCGATGTTTAGAGTTTATGCGGATAAAGACGGAAATCCAGCTGAATATTCTAAAGACAATGTGCCTTTGCAACCCAAACATTATTTGCCCATAAGTTTGAAAGGAGTTCAAGAAAATGATTTTGCTATGATTTTGGGCTATCCAGGACGAACCAACCGTTGGATGCCATCACAAGGAATCGAACAAAACATCAAGTTTGCGTATCCTGCTTGGATTGAAGGAGCCAAAATGGGAATGGATCGAATGAAAGTGTATATGGATAAAGACGAAACGGTTAATTTGCAATACGCTTCAAAGTATGCTTCTACAGCCAATTATTGGAAAAATCGTCAAGGGATGATCGATGCTTTAACAAAATCAGGAACCGTTGCAACTAAAACTGGAGAAGAAGCAAAATTCAACATTTGGGCCAATAAGCCAGAAAATAAAGCAAAATACGGTAATGTTGTTTCTGAAATTAACGAGTATTATGCCAAAACCAATTTGAAATCTCGTCACGACAATTACCTAATGCAGTTGATGAGAACCACAACTTATGGGCCTGCACCAGCAAATTTAGGGAATACGCTTTTGGCTTATTTTAATGAAAATGAAGCTAAAAGAGCCGAAATACTTCCAAAATTGAATGCCTTGATTGAAACAGTTTACGGTAAATTTTATGCCCCTTTAGAAAAAGATATTTTTATTGCCCAATTGAATTTATATACTTCAAAAGGCTCAGAATTTGGGCTTTCGCCAATGTTAGCCAAATTAAAAGAAGAAAACAAAGGCGATTTTACATCAGTTGTGAACGAAGCGGTTTCTAAAAGTATTTTTGCATCCAAAGAAACGGTTTTAGATTTCTTGAAAAATCCAAAACCAGAGAATATCAGCACTGATATGTTGTATGTATTATCGAATGATTTGGCCACAAAAATTAGGGTTAAATCAGAACAACAGCAGCAATTAGACGATAAATTTGAGAATGCTTACCGCGATTTGGTTGCTGGATTGCGCGAATCTAAAATAAATTCGATTCAATATCCCGATGCCAATTCTACTTTGAGATTGTCTTACGGAAAAGTGAATGCTTTGCCCAAAGACCCTCGCAATGATGCGGCTGTAAACAATTATACTACAATGACTGGACTAGTCAAAAAGTATAAAGCTGGTGATGAGGAGTTCGATTTACCAAGCCGATTGTTAGAATTGAATAAGGCAAAAGATTTTGGAAAATATGCCGACAAAACCGGTTATATGCCAGTAAATTTCTTGACTGATAATGATATTACAGGAGGAAATTCTGGTTCGCCAGTGCTCAACGGAAAAGGAGAATTGATAGGAATTGCATTTGATGGTAACATCGAAGGAATTGCCGGTGATGTTATTTTTGACAAAAAACAGCAAAGAACCATCAACGTAGATATTCGTTATGTACTTTGGATTATCGATAAATATGCTGGTGCAAAACACATCGTTGACGAAATGACAATTGTTAACGAAAACTTGAATTAAGACAAAATTCAAGTTCTGTTTTGGATTGTTTTAACTAAAAACCCTTTCTGAGTTTAGATTCAGAAGGGGTTTTTGCATTTGAAGGCTAGTTTTAATCCCGATAGGTATCAAACAAAAACTGCAAGGTTTCCGGAATATTGTTGGCTTTCATTTTGGGATAAATGACGTCCGATTTCAACCAGTTTTCTATAACTAAATCAAAGTCATTGCCCACTTCATACACTACGGGAACGCCCAGTTTTTTTAGTGCTGCGGCATTGCATTCCTGCTCGTAATGATCGCGAATGGGGATGCTCAATATTTTTTTGCCAAGATGCAAAGCTTCTGCAGGAGTTTCGAATCCGCCGCCGGTAATGATGCCGTGGCAATGAATCAAGCTTTCGTTGAACAGTTTTTGGTTTACCGGATAATAGGTAATATTGCCTTCGGTGTGTTTGAAATGAACATCATTCAAAAACCAATGAAACTGCACATCCGAAAGTTTATGGAACGCTTTTTCTAAACAATCTTTTTGGAAAGAAGGCAAATAAACCGTTATATGTTTTAAGTCTTTAGGTTCGGAGTTTACGATTTCATCTTTGATAATTGGAGGATGGATGAAGGAATCGTATTTTTCAAAATGAAGTCCAATATGTTTGGGTGAAGGTGCATAATGTTTAAGAATCATTTCTCCCATAACGCTTCTTTTTTCAGGTCTTGGCGTATTTTGCGAAACAAAACTGGCTTGATGACCCAACTGCACCGAATGTACTTTCTGCATTTTGCAGGCCAATGAAGTCACCGAGTCAAAGTCGTTGATGACCACATCATAATTTTTCAGCGGCAAGGCTTCGGCATCTTTGTAGATTTGGCGGGGTCTAATGTTTTTCACAATATCCCAATAATTCAAACCGCCGCATTTGCTGTAATGCAAACTGCAACCGGCACTTCGGAATTTTATAGGCAAATTAATATCTAAACTAGCATTGTTACCACTCAAAAAGAAATCTACGTCACCAAATTTTTGCAAATAAGGATACAATTGAGTCGCTCTGCTGATGTGTCCGTTTCCTGTGGCCTGTATGGCGTAAAATATTTTCATATTATTTAAGATAAAATTTTGGCAACAATGTCATTGATAATGACGTCTTCTTTGTTTTCTATTTGTGAAAAATCCGATTTTTTGTACTGGTAAATCTTCCATTTTTCTTTCCTGTATTCCAATGCGGAGAGGTTTTCAATCCAATCGCCACTGTTGAGGTACATAACCTTTCCTTGTTTCGTTTTTACTATTTTTTTTTGCGGCATATGGATGTGTCCGCAAACTACGTAGCTGTATTTTTTTTCGATGGCGATTTCGGCTGCGGTAGTTTCAAAATTGGAAACAAAAGCAACCGCTTTCTTCACGCTGTTTTTGATAGTTTTGGAAAAACTTCTCTTTTCTCTTCCCAATGCAACCAAAATCCAATTAATCAAACTGTTAATCAAAATCAACAAATCGTATCCTTTTCCGCCCAATTTTGCCAATATTTTGGCGTAACCTTTGGTGGATGAATCGAAGACGTCCCCGTGGAAAATCCAAGTTTTTTTTCCATCCAAATCCAAGATTAATTTATCGACCAATTCCAGATTTCCCAAGATAAAATCAGAGTATTTCCGCAGGGCTTCGTCGTGATTTCCGGTAATGTAAACCACGCGGGTTCCCGAGTTGGACATTTTGATAATGTAGCGCAAAACTTCCATATGGGCAGCAGGGAAATAACGTTTGCTGAAACTCCACATGTCGATGATGTCGCCGTTTAAAACAAGAGTTTGGGGATTGATGGATTTTAAATATTGCAGTAATTCTTTGGCGTGACAGCCGTAAGTGCCAAGATGGACATCACTTATGACTACCAAGGGTATTTTTCGCTTCCTTTTCATATGATGATATTTATTGATTTTTATCGGTCATATGTAATTCGCACGTTAACAGCTGTGCTTGTGAACAATTTAAGATAGTGCTCATTTCATAAAAGTTTTTACGAAAGTAAGCGGATAATGTTAGGTGAATGTTTGTTTTGTGTTAAGGTTTGAAGAGAATAAAAAAACCGTTTCGCTGAGTTAACGAAACGGTTTTTAGTTGTAAATGAAGATTTTCCTATTCTTTCACATTCACCCGAATTCCTTTAGTATGACTGCTGTATTCCGGCGCATACATACTTTCGATCGTCGAAATTCCGTTGGAGAAATTGCCCAAGTTATTCACCCGAATGTCGTATTCCAAAACATAAGTCCCTTTGTTTATGCGGTCAAAAAAGAAATGGGTCGCAACGTCTTTGGTACTTCTGTAAAAGCCCAAACCGCCTTTGTATTCATAGCCCGAAAG
>JAGNPF010000326.1 GCA_017989775.1 Flavobacterium sp. | reverse complement strand
AATTCTAAAAAAGATTTTTCCTAATTTTAATTACAACCTTGTTATTCCAGAAAAAACTCAACCTATAATCATTGGCGAATAAATGGACTACTACAACTACCTGAAATCCCTGCACCTCATCTTTGTCATCACCTGGTTTGCCGGACTTTTTTATATTGTTCGCTTGTTTGTGTACCAAATTGAAGCCAACGACAAACCTTCACCCGAAAAAGAAATTTTGCAGAAACAATACAAAATAATGACCTATCGTTTGTGGTACATTATCACTTGGCCTTCAGCGGTTTTAGCCAGTATTTTTGCGTTTTGGATGTTATTTTTTACCGATATCGGGAAAGCCTGGTTGCAAATGCCCTGGATGCACGTGAAACTTGGCTTTGTTTTTGTGCTGTATTTGTACCATTACAAATGCCACAAAATATACCAAGAATTGCAAAACGACCAAGTAAAATACACCACAAATTACATGCGTTTGTGGAACGAAATTGCGACAATTATCCTGTTTGCCGTAGTGTTTTTGGTCATCCTGAAAAACGCCGTAAACTGGATTTATGGAGTTGTCGGAATTATGTTGTTTTCGATTTTAATTATGTTGGGCTTTAAGTTTTACAAAAGAATTCGAGAAAAAAACAATTCCTAAAAACATGTTCAAAGACTTCAAGATATCGATGCTTTCGTTGCGAATCAGGATTTTCCTTTCGATGATAGTATTGATTATTGTCGCTTCGATATTGCTGGCATCGATTTCTATCTTTCAATTCAAGAATGAAGCCAAGCAATACCATCAAGAACGCTTGGAACACAAAGAGGATGCCATAAAAGAGAACATCAATTATGTGCTTTCGAACACCACATATCCGCTTACTCCTGGAAATTTGGCACTAATTTTCAAGGATAAAATTCACGAATTGTCGGATATCCACAATCTTGAAATCAACATTTACAGTCTGGACGGGAGACTTTTAAAATCTTCAAAATCAAGATTCTCCATCGATCCGGTCGCTCCGCCAATTCCAAAATACATTCTGAAACTGGTTCAATCTTCAGTTGAAAAACGATACGTTGACATCAAAAACATCGACGGCAAAAAGAACCGTTCTTCTTACAGTCTAATAAAAGACGACAAATTCAAACCCTTGGGAATCCTGAATTTGCCTTATGTGGAAGACGACAGTTATTACCAAACCGAACTGCAAAATTTCCTGATTCGATTGGCACAAGTATATACATTCATGCTTTTGGTCGCCTTTGCCGTTGCCTATTTTCTTTCCTCATATATCACAAAATCGTTGAAAACCATATCCGACAAATTGAGCGAAACGAGTTTGAACCAGAAAAACGAAAAAATCGTTCTGGAAGCCAACAGCAAGGAAATCAACCTTTTGATAAAAGCCTATAACGGAATGGTTGATGAACTCGAAGAAAGCGCCTTGAAACTAGCACAAAGCGAACGAGAAGAAGCTTGGCAAGAAATGGCCAAACAAGTGGCACACGAAATCAAAAATCCGTTGACGCCAATGCGTTTGACGGTGCAAAGTTTTCAGCGAAAATTCGACCCAAACGACCCGAATTTGAAACAAAAAATCAACGATTACTCCGAAACCTTGATACAGCAAATCGACACGATGAGTTCCGTGGCTTCGGCATTTTCCAACTTTGCTTCGATGCCGGCACAACAAAATGAAACCCTGAACGTGGTGGACGTGGTCGAATTGACCATGGATATTTTCAATGAAGAATACATTCATTTCAAAGCGGAAGAAGGCGAAATTATTTCCAAAATAGACCGAACACAACTCATTCGAATCATTACTAATTTGGTCAAAAATGCCATTCAGGCCATTCCTGAAAACCAGGAAAACAAGGCGGTGTGCGTCAACATCAAAAAAGAATCGGGCAATGTCGTCATCACGGTGGCCGACAACGGAATTGGGATTGCCCCGGAAGATTTCAACAGGATTTTCGAACCCAAATTCACCACCAAATCCAGCGGAATGGGATTGGGTTTGAGCATCATCAAAAACATCATCGAAAATTATAACGGAACCATCACCTTCGAATCCCAAAAAGGAAAAGGGACGACTTTCAAGGTTTCGCTTCCAATAACTCATAAATAAACTCATTATGGAACCAGAAAATATCCTTTTGGAACACGAAAAAGGCATTGCCACCATTTTCATCAATCGCCCCGAAAAGTTGAACGCCTTGAACAGGGCCACGATTCAGGAATTGCACGACAGCTTGAAATTGGCAGACGAAAATCCCGATGTTCGTGTGATTATTATTACCGGAAGCGGGGAAAAAGCTTTTGTGGCCGGAGCCGATATTGCGGAATTTGCCCATTTTTCAGCCGAAGAAGGAACGCAATTGGCCGCAAAAGGACAACAAATTTTATTCGATTTTATCGAAAACCTGAAAACGCCCGTGATTGCCGCCATCAATGGGTTTGCCCTTGGTGGTGGACTCGAATTGGCAATGGCCTGCCATTTCAGAATCGCTTCGGACAATGCCAAAATGGGATTGCCGGAAACTTCGCTCGGCGTAATTCCCGGTTATGGTGGAACGCAGCGTTTGGCACAATTGGTCGGCAAAGGCCGCGCGATGGAAATGATTCTGACCGCCGGAATGATCGATGCCGAAACGGCGAAAATTTACGGATTGGTCAATCACGTCGTACCACAAGCCGATTTAATGGCAACTTATACGACACTTGCCCATAAAATCATGAAAAATTCTCCCGTTGCCATTGGCAAAGCCATCGAAGCCGTAAATGCCAATTTTATTTCCGGCATCAATGGATTTGAGGTCGAAATCCAAAATTTTGGAGACTGTTTTGCCACCGAAGATTTCAAGGAAGGAACGACTGCTTTTTTGGAGAAACGAAAAGCGGAGTTTAAGGGGAAATAATTTTAGTGTTCAGTATTCAGAAGTTAGTGTTCAGTCAGCTTTCAAAATATCAAATTATTATACTTTTTTGATATTGTAATATCAAATTATTATATTTTTTTGATATTGTAATATCAAATTATTATATATTTGTATTCTAATTCGATGCAAAAA
>JAGNPF010000032.1 GCA_017989775.1 Flavobacterium sp. | reverse complement strand
GTGCTTTTAGTTCGCGCAAACCGTGTTCGTTGAGTTCTGGAACCAGGAAGCCTCGGTCACCAGCAAAACCACAACAATTGCTGTCAATAAGGGTGACATTGTTGGCACAAAGTTGGCACAAAGCCAAAAGTTGTTCCGTTTTTCCAATTTTTTTGACCGAACAAACCGGGAAAACTGCCACGGTATCTTTTTTGCTTTTTACTGTTAATTGCGGCATCACGTAATCCAGCATAAATTCGATGGGATCGACAATTTTCAGGTTTTTGGAAAACTCTTCTTTCGAATGGTAAAAACACGGACTCATATCGTATAAAACGGGATATTTTCCGTTTTCGGAGGCTTTCAAAAGGGCAGTTTCCAATGCCTCGGATTGGGCGTGATTGGCTTCGGCAAAACCTTTGCTGGAAAACGGCATTCCGCAACAATGCGTGTCCATGGCTTCGGGATAAATTATGGTAAATCCGGCACGAACCAACAAACGGTGGGTAAGTTCTGTTAATTGTAAATCGTCCGTACTTTGAAAACTATTTTTGCCCATACTCCTGTTGATGCAGGAAGGGAAGTACACTACTTTTAAATCGGAAGTTGTATTCATTGTTGTTTTGTTAAAAGGTTAACCGCAGATTCGCAGATTTTTTTAATTTTCAGATAAAAATCTGCGAATTTGCGGTTAATTTTTTGTATTTATTTTATTGGCTCCTTTGGGCATTTCGGGAATCCATTTTGGCACTTTTCCAAACGTAATAAAATGGAAACCGTTGGACAAAGCGGTCATAATTGTAGTTCCAAGAATGGAATGGAAAAACGAAACCATTTTCAATCCGGTTCTCATAATGGCCGTGGTTCCCGCCATATTCGAACCAATGTAAGCGGCCACTTTTTTATTGCCGTCGCTTAGTTCATTGGCACGCCAAGTTTTCACGAATTTTCCGGTATCGATATGAACGGGACAGGCCAAGGCGCAAAGTCCGTCGGTGGCGCAGGTTTCATCCAATTGATAGCTTACGTCTTTTCGGATGGCTGCCAAACGTTGGGCATCTTCATTCGTTTCTTCCAAACGGCTTATTTCTCTGGCAATCACGATTCTTTGACGTGGCGACAAAGTCAAACCTTCGGAAACGCAATGCGGTTCGCAGAAGCCACATTCCATACATTTGTCAACAATGGCGTGGGATTCGGGCATTGGTTTCAAGTTTTTGAGATGCGCTTTCGGATCGGGATTGATTAAAACATCGGGATTGATTTTGTTATTCGGATCAAAAATGTTTTTGATGCGTTTCATAATTTCGTAAGCCGCCGTTCCCCATTCTTTTTCCACAAATGGTGCCATATTTCGCCCTGTTCCGTGTTCTGCTTTCAAAGAACCATTAAATCGATTCACGACTAAATCCGCCAATTCCGCCATCAATTTTTCATAACGATTGACTTCGGATTGGTTCGAAAAATCTTGGGAAAACACAAAATGCAGATTGCCTTCCAAGGCGTGACCAAACAAAACGGCATCGTGGTATTCGTATTTTTTGAACAAATCTTTCAAGGCCAAACAAGCATCGGCGAGTTGTGGCAAAGGAAAAGCAACATCTTCAATGATAACCGAAGTTCCGTTTTTTCGCAGTCCGCCAACTGTTGGCAACAAGCCTTTTCGGGCTTTCCAATTGAAATAATATTGTTTGGGATTGCTCGTAAATTCGTAATCCGTATAAGTGGGAATCGACTCAATTTGCAATCGAATAGCTTCTTGTTTTTGTTGTAAAACTGCCAAATCATTGTCACGACATTCGACCAACAACGCACAAGCCGATTCGGGTAAAGTTCTAAAATATTCCGGTGCATCAGGGTCGTTTTCGACCGAACGAATGGATTCCCTATCCAATAATTCTACCGCTGCAACTGGTGCTGATTTCAATAAAATAGTCGCATTGCAAGCATCTTGAATCGTGTTGAAAATAAGCAAAGAACAGGATTTGTACTTTTCGTCAATAACTGTTTTGAAAGTCACATTCGAAATAAAAGCCAAAGTTCCTTCCGAACCCACCATCAAATGTTTGATGATTTCAATTGGGTCTTGATAATCGACCAAGGCATTGATGCTGTAGCCCGTGGTGTTTTTTATTTTGAATTTATTTTTGATAAAATGATAGAGCGTTTTATCGTTTTTGATGGTATCCCTAAGACTTTCTATTTCT
This sequence comes from Flavobacterium sp., assembly GCA_017989775.1. Taxonomy (GTDB): domain Bacteria; phylum Bacteroidota; class Bacteroidia; order Flavobacteriales; family Flavobacteriaceae; genus Flavobacterium. The sequence continues at coordinate 7,266 of JAGNPF010000032.1, read as the reverse complement.
TGAATCAAGGCCTTTTGATTGGTTTTGAATTTCGTGACACTTTCAGAATCTGCCGTGTCCAGAATCGTTCCGTCGTTCAAAACAATTCGGATATCGGCTATGGTTTGATAGGAGTTTTGTGCCGTTCCGCAACACATTCCGCTGGCGTTGTTGGCAACGATTCCTCCAATCATAGCTGCCCCGATGGAAGCTGGATCTGGACCAATTTTCAATCCGTGAGGTGCCAAAAAAGTATTGGCTCTTGCGCCTACAATTCCGGGTTCCAATTTTATTTTTTGGTTGTTTTCCAAAAGTTCGAAACTTTTCCAGCCGTGTGTGGCCACCACCAAAACCGAATCGGTAATCGCCTGACCCGACAAACTGGTTCCTGCTGCGCGAAAAGTCAAGGCAATATCGAGTTTTTTGGCTTCTTTTATAATTTCGGTGACTTCGGCTTCGTTGTGCGCCAGAATGACGATTTTGGGAATCAATCTATAAAAACTGGCATCGGTTCCATAAGCAAGGGTTTGCAATGGATTGGTCAAAATGCGTTTGGAATCAATGGAAGCAGATAAAATGTTTGTTAACTTTTGATAGGAAGGAGCCAGCATAGTAGGTGTTGTGTTTTATGAATAATGCTTACAAGAATAAATTGGATTCACGTTCTGCTAAAATAAAAATGAAAATCCTTTTCCAGCATTTTTTGAAGTTTGTTTTTTGGTTAATTCCTCAATCTGTTCGGTTAAAAACTTTTCAGTTTGGGAAAACATAAAATTTCTAAAGATTGAAATATCTTCATTTTTCCTGGTTTCTTGCAAAGCATCAAAATAATCCTGTTTGTCTTCTTTATAAACAACGCTCAACGGCATTTGATGGTATTGTTGAATGTAATTCATTACTAATCTGGACAATCTTCCGTTTCCGTCTGCAAAAGGATGTATGGAAACCATTTGAAAATGAGCGTCAAAAGCCAAATTATTGATGTCTAGGAAATCCTGTGAAGAATTGATGGTTTTGTTGATGTATGCTACTAATTCATTAACTCTTTCGGGAACTTTTTTGTAATCCATAAAAGTAGTCGTTCCTGCCCGAACGGTAACTTTTCTGAAATCTCCTTTCGAGGAATCAAAATTTCCAGCGATTGAAGATATTTCAGAACCCGTAGTTTTCATCACCAAAGCCGAAATTTCTTTTATTATTTCAACCGTCAATGGTGTTTTTTCTTCGGCTAATTGAACTACAAATTGCAAGGCTTTTAGATGGTCAATCGCCATCAAAGTGTGTTCTAAAGGCTTGTTTTTTGGGGTTAAATGCTCTTCCAACAAAAGATAGGTTTCCTCTTTTGTCAAAGTAGAACCTTCAATGGAATTGGAATGATGTACGATTGCAAACTGATTAAATTTATTGTAATCAAAATCATCAGCCTCAATAAGGCTGAAATATTTTTCCTTGATTTTTAATAGTTCCATCTTGAATTCCATTTGTACAAATCCATACAAAATTAAGCTTTATTTTATCAAGGCAGACGCATTTGTTTTGATATAATCACAAATTGACAATTTTTTTGTACATAATAATTGGCTAATTTGCGGTAAATCATTGTCTTCTTATTAAGTTTTGGATAAAAAAAAACGAAGCACTTGGCTTCGTTTTATATAGAAAAAGAATACTTCTTAGTTTTTTAAATCCTTGATTACCTTGAAGGCCACATCCACTTCGTCTTCGCTTACCAAAATAGTAAATTCGTTTGAAGTCGAGATTACCTCGTTGATGATGATGCCTTCCCAAGCCAATCGTTGGAAAATGAAATAGTAAATTCCGGGAACCACGATGTTTTCTTTGGGCAATTTTACCGTGATGGAAGCCAGGTTTTCCAGTTTTTGAATCAGTTTTTCGTTGGCAAAATGTTTGTCCACCAAATGATTGACTGTGTTGCTCACCACGATATTGGTTTCGTTCACGCCTCTTGAAGAAGTATAAAAAATGTCTGAAAAAGTATTGATATCAGTAATTAAATCGGCCTGTTTGTTCAAAACAGTATCCGAAGCGGCAAAGGTATAATCTGTCAGCGCGGAACGAACGGTTATTTCGCCAATGTTTTTGATTACTTTGTTGATTTTGTGGTTGAGTCTGAAGTCCAACTCTTCGGTCAGTCTTTTCAACGCCATCACTACGGCACCTTGTTTCACTTCTTTGCCAAAATCACTTTCCAATTCGACCATAATGTTTCTGGACAAAGAGGTCAAATTGATTATTCCCAACGACAGGGCGTTCAGTAGAAAAGGCTTGGTTTTAATGTAATTTTCTACAATTGAGGAAACTGTTTTCATAACAAAATAGGTGTTTTTACGTAGTTTGTACTTAGTTTTTGGTTTAAAAATCTGGACAAAGATACATAAAAAACAATTTGTTACAAATATAACATTGAAAAAATTTGTTAAAAGTGATAAAAAGCGTCTGTAAGGTATTCAATTACAAAAGATTTACCCTCTTTGTGGATGGCAATAATGTCAAAACGGACGTCAACATCCAAATCATTGGAAACTACGTATTCGTTTACCGCTTTTACCAAAAGTTGGATTTTTTTGGGCTTCACGAAATCCTGCGGCAATCCAAATTCAAGTGAACTTCGAGTTTTCACTTCGACCACGGCAAGGGTGTTTTCTTTTTGGGCAATGATGTCGATTTCGGCTTTCTGGAATGTCCAGTTGGTTTCCAGAATTTCGTAGCCTTCTTTTTGAAGAAATTCAACGGCCAATTTTTCGCCCAGTTTTCCTAATTCGTTGTGTTGAGCCATTTTGAAAGTTAGAAATTAGAGGTTAGAAGTAGGAAGTTTGGTGTTTGAAGTTAGCGGGTTATTCGAAGGTTAGTTTTGAAGTTGTGGTATTCAATTCCAAGGAAACTTGTTTGCCAAAAATCAAGGCTCGGTTGTCTCTAAAATGTCCGGCCGGGAAATTATAAAAAATCGGGAAAGAATATCCCTTGGTGACGTCTTCAATGATTTGGTTGGCATTTTTCCCCCAAGGAATCTCGTTGTCCTTCATTTTGGTCATCGTGCCTACAATCAAGCCATTCAACCCATCAAAACAACCGCAACGTTTCAGGCTCATCATCATTCGGTCGATATGATATAGATATTCGTCCAAATCTTCGATGAAAAGTATTTTCCCCTTGCAATCAATTTGTGCATTCGAACCCATCAGGCTGTATAAAATGGACAAATTGCCGCCCACGATTTCGCCCTTGGCATTTCCCAATCGGTTGGCTGGACTAAAAGAGGTTTCATATTCGAGCTTTTCTCCAAAAAGGGATTTTCGTAAACTTTCTATCGATTCTGCGCTGGCTTTTCCAACGGTTATCGGCATGGCACCGTGAATGGTGGCAATTTTCAATTTGTTCACATAGCTATGAATGACAGTGACGTCGCTGAAGCCGACAATCCATTTTGGGTTTTGTTTGAATTTTGTAAAATCCAGTAGGTCAATCATTCGAACCGTGCCATAGCCGCCACGAACACACCAAATGGCCTTGATGTTGGGGTTATCCATTTGTTGCTGAAAATCGGCCGCGCGCTGTTCGTCGGTTCCCGCCAATTGGTTGTTGTCCAATCCGATGGATGATCCAATGACGACTTCCAATCCCCAACTGTGCAGTAAATCTATCGCAGGCTTGAGGTTGTCGTCAATGTTTTTTCGGGCTGTTGCCACTAGGGCTATGGTGTCTCCTTTTTGTAAACTGGGTGGTATTTTCATTGGTATTTGGGCTTGAATGTTGGATAATTGTAAAACAAAAATAGGCATTAGCAATTTATAAAAAACGGCATATTTGTTTTTAAAAAGATTTCGTACGAGAATCATGTTTTTGGTTTGTTTCTAAACAAATATAAACAAAGGAAATCAAAAATGGATTATTGCATAAAAAAGGCTTCCGTTTTGCGGAAGCCTTTTGAATTTATTGTTGAAGACAATGATTAGTTTACGACAATGTTGTCCAATTGCAAAGTTGTGGTTACGGCTGGAAAAGCATTTGCGTTTCCTGCATATTCAAACACAAAATAACCATTTCCGGTTACCGTTGAAGGGATGGCATAAACACCACTCGATACGAAAGAGGAGCCATAAGCATTAGTTGGAGTCGTTGGAATAGTAAAATTGGAGGTGATATTGGTCATTTTTGTTACGTCAATCTTTCCTCCAGGAGTATAATCAGATGCTAGAACATAATAAACATTCAAGACCGCTCCATTCCAATACCCCATATTTGTTTTGAATGATAAATTATTTGCCGTAGTCATGTTTACGGGAACAAATAAATAAGCATTGTTGGCACCACCAGAATTATGTGATGTCATTTCAATATATTTATTGGAACTAAATGTTTTTACCCACCAATATTTAGAACCAACAGCTGCATCATTGATGTAATTTGGAAAATTTGTTTGTGAAGGTAAAGAGGAATAACTTTCGAAAGTTTCGTTTACTGTTCCCGGGAAAACGGTGGAATTTGTACCAATAATTGCTGGAGTATAATCCACTCTTGGGTTTGGCATATTAACGTCACGTTCGGTTCTCATAATAATTTGGTAGGTAGAATTGTATCTGGTCAAAACGCCTCTTATTTTTCCTTTTCCAGTTGGAACTTTGTGGCCTGCAAAATTGGCAAATCGGCTGGTTCTAATGGTTAGTGTTTTTGCTCCGTCGGTAATGAAAATACTAGAATCATATTCATCTGTTCTATTCGAATCATAAGTTCCGCCAGCAGCTTCATCAGTAAATTGCACATCATCAATTTCCACCAAAGTATTCAAATAATTTGCTCCGCTAAGGGCTTGTGCCAAAGTGATTTTGTGAACAATGGCATCTTCGCTGACGATGTCGCAAGAAGGAATAAGGTATTTGGGATATTCCAAGGTGGGGATTCTGTCCACGGCATATTGTTCCGTTGGGGGAGCTCCAAAAATCAATCCTCTACCAAAACTGGTTGGGTTGGCATAAGCCAAATTGTTTAGTTTTAAAAACACTTTTTTACCGGGTTGAAAGTTTTGAGCGTAAGCATTTGAGATATCAACAGAAAGATTAAATCCTTTGGAACCATCTGTAGGTTGAAAATACATGCTTTTGTAGAAATTTCCTCCTTCGTCACTGGAGATTACGTAGGCTTCGATGTAATCAAAAATTTCCTTTCCGGTAACAGGATCTTTTGTGGGGGCAGGATAAATTACCGTTGTGCCATTTGTCGGGGCACTTGTATATAAAGCGGCGACTTCCTTGGTTTTGGTTAAACCCGGATTGACGCAGTCAAATTTTGGAGTATCGTAAGTGTCATTCACACAGCTTGAAAACAACCCAATGGCCGCCAAAATGATGCAGCTATTTTTTATTTTATTTTTCATAACGATTGATTCTTAAAAGTTTAAATAAATGTTGACCATGAATGTTCTTCCGTATCCGTAGAAATATTTTGGACCAAAAGCACGAGTTGGGCCTTGGTGGTCTTTGTATAATTCGCTGTAAGTAGCGTTTCTGGCTTGTTCAAATCCTCCGGTTTTGTATTGAATGTCGAACACATTGTTGACGTTGGCAAACAATCCCAAGGTTTTATCCTTGATTCTCCAAGTTTTTCCGCCCACAAGGTTCACGAGCGTAAAGTCCTGGAATTTTTCTTGAGCCAAATAACTGGCGGCCAATTCAGGGTCATAAGGAAAATTGGCTTGATCCGAATCTCTGACAAATTTGTCTGATCTCAACACCGGCGATACATCCAAATAATTGTTGGACAAATAATTGACATTGGCACTGATCCACCAAAATTTTGGATCACGATATTCCAATCCGGCCGAATAGGCTTGTTGCGGCATTCCGGCTTGTTTGTATCCTTCCATATAGGTTTTTTCATTGGCTAATTCCCCAACTCCATCGGCAGTGATTTTAATGTTCGGATTGTTGGTGTAGGTGTAATCGCCATAAGCTGCCACGGCAGTCGCCTTGATGGTTGAGGTGATTTGGTATTCCAATCCGGCTTCCAATCCCTTGTTTCTTTTGTTTTGACCCGTAATCACTTCCGAAACGAATTCTCCCTGGGTTCCGGCATTAATGGCATCGGCATAGTAAAAAGAAATGTCGGTCGTGTTTTCGGTTTCATTGAAGTAAGCCGTGAAACGCGCTTTGAGGTTTGGCATCCTGATGATGTAACTGGCATCGGCACTTTTTATCATTTCGTTCGTGATGTTGTCCGTGATGTCATTGGTCAAACGGGCATTTGGGAAAACATCCTTGGTGTTGGGCGCTTTCGACATGTAAACCCCGTTGAAATCGAAATAATGTTGTCCGGTCAATTTATAGGTCATTCCTCCCTTGAATCCGAAATTGTCAAAATGCAATTTTTCGCTTTTTCCCAATGAATTGTCCGGGTAATAACCGTTTTTGTAAAAACCTTCTCTTTGGTAACTGCTTCTGGCAAAAGATTGTCCAAGGTAGAAATCCACTTTGTCGTAAGTGAATTTAAATTGGGTGAAAGCATCGATTTTAACGGCATTTACGTCATAATTATAACCGTATTTGTCTCCTTCTCCAACGATTCTTTGCGGATTGTTCAAGTCCGATTGTTGTTCGTCTTCGGTCAAGCCAAAAGTGTTGATGTCGTTGAAATGGGTTCCTCCCAAAAGGTCAATCAAGTTTTTGAAATTGGATGATTTCGATTGGGTAAAACTTCCTCCGGCATTCATGACGATGTTGTCTGCCAATTGCGAAGAAAGTATGGTGTTGGCAACCATTGTTTTGTCGTCTGTTCTGTCTTCGTACAAAACATAACGGCTACCGTTGGTAATGTTTTCGTTGTTGGTGCGGTACATGGCCGTCCAATCCATTTGCGGTTGGGCAAGGAAATTGGCTTTTGCCTGTTCTGCTGCTGCAAAATCCGGTGTGTAAGTTGCTACGTCATCGTTGTACGTATATAAGGTGGTGTAATAACTTGGCAATTTTCTGTAATAGTTTGGATCGGGATTGTCGGCCTTTTGATAATCGATACGGCTGTTTCCTATTTCTCCAAATTGGTACGAAAGATTGGTGTGTAGTCTTGTTTTGGAATTCATTTTCCAATAATGGCTTAAAGTGAAAATGGGTTCTTCGACGTCTTTTACCCTAGAATTTCTTTTTTCACCTTCTTGGTAACCCCAATACGAATTGTATTTAAAGTCTATTAAATCGGTAACTTCCTGGGTATTTGGCGAATTTTTTCCTCTTCGGTTTTGGGCATAAATAGAGGTAAAGTTGATGCTGTGTTTGTCGT
>JAGNPF010000325.1 GCA_017989775.1 Flavobacterium sp. | reverse complement strand
GGAAATGGGTCGGTTGTTACTGTCAGCAACAGTCCCGGTAACAGTGTTTTGAGCAAATGCAATGCCGCAAAAAAGCAAAGACAGAATTTGAAGATGGCGTCTCATCAGGTTAAGTTTTATTTGGTTAGTAGGGTAAAAATATAAACATTTTCGACATCAACACAAAAAAGGGAATAAAAAATAATAATCAATAATTTTTTAAAGACATTTGTGACTATTCCATATTACCGACTTCGAAAACCATTGGATCATTTTTTGATAAATAATCAAAAAACAAGCTATGCTTGCATACAAAAAACAACAAAAACACACCGATTCGACTAAATCATCAGCAATTTAACACAACTGCAGTAAATAAAAAAAAGCGAGACATCGTCTCGCTTAAAATAAAATTTTTATAAGAATATACTTATTCCACAGTAACAGATTTTGCTAAATTACGGGGTTGATCCACATTGCAACCTCTCATTACCGCTATATGATAGGACAATAATTGCAACGGAATGGTCGTAATTAATGGCGACAAAGCGTCGGAGGTTTCCGGAATTTCAATGATGTAATCCGCCAATTCACGAACTTGGGTATCTCCCTTTGTCACCACGGCTATAATGATGCCGCTTCTGGATTTAATTTCCTGGATGTTGCTTACAATTTTATCATAGTGTCCTTGTTTTGGCGCTATGACAATTACCGGCATTTGGGCATCAATCAAGGCAATTGGTCCGTGTTTCATTTCGGCTGCAGGATACCCTTCGGCATGGATGTACGAAATCTCTTTTAACTTTAATGCTCCTTCTAAAGCAACTGGAAAGTTATACCCTCTTCCCAAATAGAGACAATTATGGGAATTTTTGAAAACAGCGGCAATTTCTTTGGCTCTGTCATTGGTTTCCAAAGCTTCTTTTACTTTTTCAGGAATGATTTCCAACTCTTGCAGATATCTATGAAAATCGGCATTGGTCAAAGTTCCTTTTGCCTTGGCCAAACGCAAGGCTATCATCGCCAAAACGGTGATTTGAGTAGTAAATGCTTTTGTCGAAGCCACCCCAATTTCCGGTCCGGCATGGGTATGGGTTCCGGCATGGGTTTCCCTTGAAATGGAAGAACCCACAACATTGCAAACTCCAAAAACAAAGGCTCCTTTTTCTTTGGCCAATTTTATGGCTGCCATCGTGTCTGCGGTTTCACCAGATTGGGAAATGGCTATCACCACATCGCGCGAGCTTATAATTGGATTTCTATATCTAAACTCCGAAGCATATTCCACTTCAACGGGAATTCTGGTAAATTCTTCAAAAATATATTCTGCCACCAATCCTGCATGCCACGAAGTGCCGCAGGCAACTATTATTATTCTTTCGGCATTCAAGAATTTCCCCAAGTTGTCTTCCACACCCGACATTTGGATAATCCCTTCATTGGCGTGCAACCTTCCTCTATAGGTATCTTTTATGACACTTGGCTGTTCGTAAATTTCTTTCAACATGAAGTGGTCGTAACCTCCTTTTTCTATTTGCTCCAAATTCATTTGAAGTTCTTGAATATAAGGATCTACCAAAGAATCATCTTTGATTTTTCTCACTTTCATTGGTTTGTGCAACCTGATGTTTGCCATCTCGCCGTCTTCCAAATAAACCGCATTGGACGTATATTCTATGAATGGAGAGGCGTCCGAAGCCACAAAATATTCCCCTTCACCTATCCCAATTGCTAATGGACTTCCTAAACGGGCCACGACGATTTCGTCTGGATTTTTCTTGTCAAAAACCGCGATGGCATAAGCACCAAACACTTGGTTCAAGGCAATTTGAACCGCTTTTCCCAATCGAATGTTTTCTTTTTTCTGAATTTCCTCAATCAGGTTCACCAGTACCTCGGTATCGGTATCGGACTGGAAAACATAGCCTCTTTTGATCAATTCTTCTTTTAGTGGAGCATAATTCTCAATTATTCCGTTGTGAATGATGGCCAAATCACCTGAGTTGGAAAGATGTGGATGGGAATTCACGTCGTTTGGAACACCATGGGTTGCCCAACGGGTATGTCCCATTCCAATTCTGCCATTGGTGGTAATTTCTTTTGAAGCTTTCGCTTCAAGGTCAATAACTTTACCCTTGGTTTTGCAAAGTTTTAGATCGTTACCATCATACAACATAACACCTGCACTATCATATCCACGATATTCAAGTCTTTTCAGTCCTTTAACTACAATAGGATAAGCTTCTCTGTAACCGATATATCCAACTATTCCACACATAAATTTAGCTTAATTAGGTTTTGTATAATAAATTTCCAGCTTCAATCTTTTACTTTCCGGAATCGAAGATTTTCCTCCGTAAAGTATTGTCCCCAGTGGATTCATGACACTGGCTTTGGGAGCTTTCGACAGAAAAGCCGTTGGAGTTCTCAGCTTGTAAAAATCTGGAATCTCGATGTTTTCGGTAACTGCTATACCCAGCTTAATATTTGTTGAATCCGTATGCTTGACGAGACTTCGAATATGGCTGGTAAGATTCAGCTTGTAGTAAGTACCTCTTTTTGGAGAAGCGGCATCCTTTGTAATTTTTCCGGAATAACTGTAATAATCCAACGTTGCCCTGCTATTCGTGAAATCATATAAATAAACCCTTTCCGGTTCATAACTTTTTGCAAAGTCGGTGTTTTCGGTGTCAATGTTAAAAACCAAGTGGGCTTGATTGATCAACCAACCTTTTTTTCTGATAATGTCCAATTGATCAGCCACTCCATTGGGGTTGCCGGTCGTTCCGTCCTCTCCATGAAGATCGGGACCAAAAAGCTCAATGACCGCCAAGGAACCTTCGCCTCCTTTTAAATACAATTTTTCATCCCCAAGCACACGATCCGGGTTGCTTGTGGCAGTAGAATAATCTGCATTTGTATTGCTTTGTTCCAACAAGCTAACCGTGTTGCCGGACAGGTTAAGAACAATGGATTTTTCTACCCTGGTTTGGTCTGTGGATGAAGTGTCTTCTTTGTATTTAATGGTAATGGTTCCTTTGGCAAAATTAATCATTGCCAAACTTCCCGGATCAGTTCCAGAC
>JAGNPF010000031.1 GCA_017989775.1 Flavobacterium sp. | reverse complement strand
GAAGGAGAACTTTCGGTAGAGGAATTGGACGAACAATACAGTCTTACCCAAAACCATATCGAAGCCATCGAATTCAAGAACATGCTTTCGGACGAAGGCGACAGTTTGAGTGCGGTGCTGCAAATCACTGCCGGTGCCGGTGGAACCGAAAGTTGCGACTGGGCTTCGATGTTGATGCGAATGTACATGATGTGGGCCGAAAAATCGGGTTACAAAATACGGGAACTGAATTACCAGGAAGGCGACGTGGCCGGAATAAAAACCGTGACGTTGGAAATCGAGGGCGATTTTGCTTTTGGTTACCTCAAAGGCGAAAACGGGGTGCATCGATTGGTGCGCATTTCCCCTTTTGACAGCAATGCCAAACGACACACTTCTTTTGCTTCGGTTTACGTCTATCCGTTGGTGGACGACACGATTGAAATTGAAATCAATCCTGCGGATATCGAAATCACGACGGCCCGTTCGAGTGGTGCCGGTGGACAAAACGTGAACAAGGTGGAAACCAAGGTGCAATTGGTTCACAAGCCTTCGGGAATCCAGATTCAATGTTCGGAAACCCGTTCGCAACACGACAACAGGCAAAGAGCGATGCAAATGCTGAAATCGCAATTGTATGAAATTGAATTGAAAAAGCAACAAGAACAACGCTCCGACATCGAAGCTGGAAAGATGAAAATCGAATGGGGATCGCAAATCCGGAATTACGTGATGCAACCCTACAAATTGGTCAAGGATGTTCGCACCGGCCAAGAAACCAGCAACGTGGACGGCGTGATGAACGGCGACATCGACGAGTTTCTCAAGGCTTTCCTGATGATGATGGGACAACGAGAAGAAGAATAGATTTCAGATTGCAGTGTTCACTTAACAATAAAGCAACCCGACAGGTTTCAAAAATTTGTCGGGTATTTTTTTAGTGATGATTAAAATATTAAAAATAAGTGTCTTAGATTCAGATGATTTAATTATGTAAGATTAAGCTTTAGGACTGATTGTTTTCTTCTCATATTCATAAAGAAACCATAATAACAATCCCTCTTGATAGGAAATTCAATTCTAATTCGCTTTATTTGGAAAATTATATCCAAATCCAATTTAATTATTCTCTAAATGACCTATACCATACAAGAAATAAACGAAGTTTTAAAAGGCACCATTGTTGGCGATACTTCCATAAAAATCACCGCTCCAGAACAATTGGAATTGGCCAAAACTTCCGAAATTTCGTTTATAGGCAACAAAAAATACGAGAAGCTTTGGGAAGATTCGAAAGCCTGTGCAGCTGTTGTCAATGAAGATATTTCGATTGAACCAGGGGGAAACCGGGTTTTCATCAAAGTAAAAAATGCCGATTTGGCCATGTCGCAAATCTTGGAACTTTTTGCGCCGCCCACTCCTTTGTTTGACATTGACATTCATCCAAAAGCCATTATAGACTCGACAGCCATCATTGGAAAAGGAACCCGGATAGGTGCTGGAAGCTTCATTGGTCCCAAAGTGGTGCTTGGTGAAAATGTCACGATTTATCCCAATGTGACCATTCTTGACGAATGTACCATTGGAGACAACTCGATTGTATGGTCGGGTGCCGTGATTCGCGAGCGTTGTCACTTGGGCAGTAATTGCATCATTCATCCCAATGCCACCATAGGCGCCGACGGTTTTGGGTTTCGTCCTTGTCCCGAAAGAGGGTTGGTCAAAATTCCGCAAATCGGAAACGTGATTCTGGGAAATGGAGTCGAAATAGGAGCCAATTCCTGTGTCGATAGAGGCAAATTCAGTTCCACCGTTTTGGGTGACGGTTGCAAGATTGACAATTTGGTGCAAATAGGGCACAACAGTCGATTGGGCAAATTTTGCATAATGGCCGGAAATTCTGGTTTGGCGGGCTCCGTAACTTTAGGAAACGGAGTCATTATTGGTGGAAGTGCCTCCATAAAAGACCACACCACCATTGGAGACCGTGCGGTTGTTGGAGCAGGTTCCGGTGTTGTTGGTGATATTCCTGCCGGAAAAACAATGCTTGGTTATCCAGCGGTCGAAGCTCGTGATGCACTAAAGCAATGGGCTATCTTGAAACGATTGGTTGGTGATTCGAAAAAATAAATCAGTTTATTTCATCTGTCCAGTTTTGCATTTTTTTTTCAGGGACAAAATCTCGGAAGGAAATAATATTTGGATTGAATACAATCATTTTGGGAACATCCTGCAGTCAGGAAGGATTTTTTTCAATGGAATCAATAAAAAAACTTTAAATCCATAAAGAAAATAATATTGGTTTGGCAAATGGGGAATGATTTAATTTTCGTATTTTTAAACGAACAAATTCCATCCAATGAAGCCAATAATACCCATCGACAAGTCTGAAATTCTCAAAAGATACAAACCCATTCATCCTAAAACGCACAAAGGAATTCAAGGCCATGCATTGATAATAGGAGGCAGTTACGGCAAAATAGGAGCAGTGACACTTTCTTCCAGAGCCTGTTTGAAAACGGGTTGCGGTTTGGTCACGGTGTTCATTCCTCGATGCGGTTATAAAATTGTGCAATCCGCCTATCCGGAAGTGATGGTCTTGACTGACGTTTCGGTAAAATACATTACCCGAATCGTGTTCGATTTTGTTCCCCAGGCCATCGGGATTGGTCCCGGAATTGGCCAGGACATTGAAACTCATACCGCCTTGCACCGTTTCGTGAAAACCAATGAAATTCCCTTGGTCATCGATGCCGATGCCTTGAATATTTTGTCCCAAAACAAGCAATGGCTCACTTTTTTGCCAGAGAAATCCATTCTTACCCCACACCAAAAAGAACTGGAACGACTCATCGGGAAATGGGATTCCGATGAAGAGAAAATCGAAAAAACCATCGCTTTCAGCAAGGAGAACAATCTGGTCATCGTGATGAAGGGCGCTCCTACCAAAATCTTTGACGGCGACACCATTTATGAAAACACGACCGGAAACGCCGCCTTGGCCACTGCCGGAACCGGCGACGTGCTGACGGGAATGATTACCAGTTTGCTGGCACAATCCTATGAACCCATCGATGCGGCCATATTGGGCGTTTATCTCCACGGACTGACGGCCGATATTGCCTTGCCGGAAACGGGTTATCAGGCGTTCCTGGCTTCGGACTGTATCGATCATATCGGGAAAGCGTATTTGAGTTTGGAGGAAAAATGATCACTTTCCTTTGGAAAAGTGTGATTAAACACATTTTTTCGTTTGAAGAAGTGTTGTGTTTTACATTTTTTCAAATGAATAAATGTATATCACATAAGGTCATTTAATTTGGAATAAAAATATTAAAATCCGTGGGCTATTTTTGTCAGTCGGAGACTGACCAACACATCCTCAAAGTAGCTGGATTGTTATTTGTAAGTTTGTAGCTCATAAAGTCGTATTATGAAAAAACCACTTGAATTAAGAACCGTAAATGTAACGCGCTACATTTCGCCGTTGCGGGAAGGCGGTTCGTTGCCCGCTTTGGCTGAGGCAGATGACGATTTTAAATATGTTTTGAAATTTAGAGGTGCTGGACACGGTGTGAAAGCACTGATTGCCGAATTGATAGGTGGAGAAATTGCCCGGGTTTTGAATCTGAAAATGCCCGAATTGGTGTTTGCCAATCTCGATGAAGCTTTTGGACGTAACGAAGGGGACGAAGAAATTCAGGATTTATTACAAGGTAGCCAAGGTCTAAATCTGGCACTGCATTTTTTGTCGGGTGCTATTACTTTTGATCCCGTAGTTACACAATTGTCTCCTGAATTGGCTTCGAAAATAGTTTGGCTGGATGCTTTTATCACCAATGTAGATCGTACGTTTCGCAATACCAATATGTTGATTTGGCATAAGGAATTGTGGTTAATAGATCACGGAGCCTGTCTTTATTTTCATCATTCCTGGTCCAGCTGGGAAAAGCACGCCCAAAGTTCTTTTGCTTTGATAAAAGACCATGTTTTATTGCCGCAAGCGAGTGAATTGGCAGCAACGGATCTTCTTTTTAAAAAATTGCTCACCAAAGAAATACTACAGGATATTGTCAATTATATTCCAGAAGATTGGTTGCATTGGGAAGATACCGATGAAACTCCGGAAGAAATAAGAGCCGTTTATTTCAACTTTTTGTGGACGAGATTGAACCATTCCCAAATTTTTATAAATGAAGCCCAAAATGCAAGAGAAAAACTTATATGAATATGCCGTTATTCGCGTTGTACCAAAAGTAGAACGAGAAGAATTCCTGAATGTAGGCATCATTCTGTTTTGCAAAAGAGCAAAATTCATAAAAATGCTTTACACTGTCAATGAAGCAAAATTAGTATTGTTTTCGGAAGATTTTGATTTGGAACAACTGGAATTGAATTTGTCCTCTTTTCAAAAAATTGCTCACGGAGGCAAAGCAGGCGGGCCTATTGGCGAGTTTGATATTGCATCCCGTTTTCGGTGGTTGACCGCTATCCGAAGTTCGGCGATACAAACTTCGAGACCGCATACGGGTTTGTGTACAGATTTGGAAGCAACCGTTCAGCACTTGTTCAATGAATTGGTTTTGTAGCTTATAAAAGAAAATTCTATAAATCATTTAGGTGATATTTTAAAATCTGCGAATTCGCAGAATTTTTTTAGGTTTCTGACTAAAATGTTTTTTAAATTTTATTTATGTATTGTGTTGATAATCAAGTTTTTTATGATTGTGTTGGTGAAATTAGTTTTACCTTTGAGTAAAGAATTATCAGATTAATTTAATTTATATAATCATGAAAAAATTGCATTTTATTTTGGTAATGTTTCTGGCTTGTGTACTAAACATAATGCCTGTTTTGGGACAATCTGATTCTAAAAATGATAAAGTTGTTGCCGACAGCAAGACGGCAAAGGCCGAATTTCTTAAAAAAGACGCGCTCATGAAAGGACTTTTTGAATCCGCTTACGGTTATGTCATTTTTCCCAATGTAGGCAAAGGTGGGATTGGAGTAGGAGGAGCAGCCGGCAACGGGGTTGTCTATGAAAAAGACGTGATGGTAGGCATGGCCAAGTTGTCGCAAGTGAGCATTGGCCTCCAGGCTGGCGGACAAGCCTATCGCGAGATAATATTTTTTGAGTCAAAAAAAGAATTGGATCGATTTAAAAATAGCCAATTCGAGTTTTCTGCCCAAGCTTCGGCAGTGGCCGCAAAAGCAGGTACTTCGGCAAATGCCAAATACACCAATGGCGTCATGGTCTTCACCATGCAGAAAGGCGGACTGATGTATGAAGCATCGATTGGTGGACAGAAGTTCAAGTTTAATAAAATGTAATCCATTGGAAAAAAAATTCGACTGCGCTCGATATAACAAAAAAAACGACTGAAAATGATATTTCAGCCGTTTTTTTTATTTTAAAACAGGTATTGAATATTATCCCAAAAACGCTTTCAATTCCTCGTAAGTCTTGATTTTTGTGCTTACTTTTTCTTTGTTCAACACGCTTTCAATTTGGGTTGGAATAGGCAATTGGATGTCCAAAGCCGGTTCCACCACATCCAAAAATTTGATGGGATGGGCTGTTTCCAAGAAAATTCCAATGGCATTCGGGTGGTTTTTTAATTCTTTTTTCAAGCCCAAATACCCCACGGTGCCGTGAGGTTCGGCAATGTAACCGTCGGTTTTGTAGATGGATTGCATGGCTTCCAAAGTTTCGGCATCGGTATAGGAAAACGAAGAGAAATCTTTTTTGAATTGCTCCAAATCGTTGTTGTACATTTCCTGGATGCGGATGAAATTACTTGGATTTCCAACGTCCATCGCATTCGAAATGGTGGCTTTAGATGGTTTTGGATCGTAATTTCCTTTTTCCAAGAATCTCGGCACGGTATCATTTACATTGGTCGAAGCCACGAAATGTTCGATAGGCAAGCCTAATTTTTTGGCCATGATTCCGGCACAAATGTTTCCGAAATTTCCGCTTGGGCAAGAAAATACCAAAGGTTTGTTTTGTGATTTCAATTGTTTGTAAGCAAAGAAAAAGTAAAACATTTGCGGCAACCAACGGGCAATGTTGATAGAGTTGGCCGAAGTCAGGTTTTTGTGGTTCAAACTTTCGTCCAAAAAGGCTTTTTTCACCATATCTTGGCAATCGTCGAAAACGCCGTCCACTTCCAATGCCTTGATGTTTTGTCCCAAAGTGGTCAATTGTCTTTCTTGAATGTCGCTAACTTTTCCCGAAGGGTATAAAATCACGACTTCCACGCCTTGAACGCCAAGAAAACCACTCGCAACAGCTCCTCCCGTATCACCGGAAGTAGCCACAAGAACCGTGTTTTTGTTGTCTTTTTTGTCTTTGTTGAAATAACCCAAACAACGCGACATAAAACGCGCTCCCACGTCTTTGAACGCCATTGTTGGCCCGTGATACAATTCCAAGGCATAAATTCCTTCTTCCACTTTCACGGTCGGGAAATCAAAACACAAGGTTTCGGCTATGATTTGTTTCAGGGTTTCGGCTGGAATTTCGTCGCCTACAAATTGTTGGATGGCTTCGAAAGCAATTTCTTCGTTGCTCAACTTTTCGATATTTTCGAAAAAATCAGCTTTTAATGGCGTGATGGATTCCGGAAAATACAATCCTTTGTCGGTTGCCAATCCTTGTATTACGGCTTCCTGAAAAGAAACTTTTGGGGCATTATGGTTTAAACTGTAGTATTTCATTTTTTAATTTACGATTTACGATTTACGAAATACGATATTGTAATTCCAACATCGTATTTCGTATATCTAACTTCTTATATAATTGTAACTCCGTCCGGGTTTACTTTTGAAACGTGAATTTCATAAGGTAAATTGATTTCGTCATAAACGGCACTCATCGCTTTGGCGATTTTGTCGGCGGTTTCTTTTCCTTTGCTCAATGCAAAAATAGAAGGCCCCGAACCTGAAATTCCGGAACCTAAAGCTCCGTTTTCGTAAGCGGCTTTCTTGATTAAATCGAAACCGGGAATCAACATGCTGCGAACCGGCTCGATGATTTCGTCGTGCAGGGAACGTCCAATCAATTCGTAATCTTGGGTATATAATCCGGCAACCAATCCGCCCACATTTCCCCATTGGGTGATGGCACTTTTCAGGGAAACGGTTTGTTTCAATACCGAACGGGCATCCGAGGTTTTCAACTCAATTTGGGGATGCACCACGGTGGCATACAATTCCGATGGGCTGTCAATTTTAATGATGTCCAAAGGATTGGAACTTCTTACCAAGGTAAATCCGCCCAAAAGGCAAGGGGCAACGTTGTCCGCATGGGCATTTCCACTGGCCAATTTTTCGCCTTGCATGGCAAATTTTACCAATTCTTTTCGGGTAAATGGTCGTCCCAACAATTCGTTGATTCCAAAAACAGCCCCAGCCGAACTGGCAGCGCTGCTTCCGATTCCGCTTCCCGCCTTGATGTGTTTGTAGATTTCAATTTCGAAACCAAATTCGGTTTCCACTTCTTCCAACATCGCCAAAGCAGCCACGCCGGACACATTTTTTTCGGTTTCCAAAGGTAAATCAGCACCAACTATTTTGGTGATGCGAATGCCTTTTACATCCGATTTTCGAATAATCATTTCGTCACCCGCAGTGGCCAAACACAATCCAAGAACGTCAAATCCACAGGAAAGATTGGCAATGGTGGCAGGGCAAAATATTTTTATTTCATTCATAATTTATTGTTTTGTATTGTAGAGACGTTGCATTGCAACGTCTCTACCGCAACGTCTATTATATATTTCCAATTCGAATCACGTCGGCAAAAATTCCCGAAGCCGTAACGGCAGCACCGGCACCGGCACCTTTTATCAATAAAGGTTGGTCCACATATCTGTCTGTGTAGAATTGCACGATATTGTCTTTTCCTTCCAAATTGTAGAACGGACTTTCTTTCGGGATGAATTCCAAACCAACGCTGGCTTTTCCGTTTTCGAAAGTCGCCACGTATTTCAAACGACTATCTTTTGCTTTGGCTTCTGACAATAGATTTTCGAAATGAGCTGCATTCTTAATTAATGATTTGAAAAAGTCTTCGTTGTTTGTTGTTGCCAAACATTCGGCTGGCAAGAACGATCTGTTGGCAATGTCTTCGATGTCGAATTGATAACCGCTTTCGCGAATCAGGATCAAAATCTTTCTGGCCACGTCCACTCCGCTTAAGTCAATTTTAGGGTCTGGTTCGGTAAATCCTTGCACTCCCGCTTCTTTTACAACGTCATGGAATGAATGATTTTCGTCGAAATTGTTGAAGATGAAGTTCAAACTTCCCGATAAAACCGCCTGGATTTTGTTCACTTTGTCGCCCGAAGCAATCAAGTGTTTCAAGGTGTCAATGATTGGCAATCCTGCGCCCACATTGGTTTCAAACAAGAATGGGGCATTGAATTGACGGGAAAGGTTTTTTAGTTTCTTGTAATTGTCGTAAGCCGAAGAACAGGCAATTTTGTTGCAAGTCACCACGGCAACGTTTTGTTTCAAGTATTGTTCGTAAGTTTCTGAAACTTCTTGGTTGGCAGTGATGTCCACGAAAATACTGTTGCGCAAATTGAGTCCTTTCACTTTGGCAATGAAGGATTCTTTGTTGGCAGTTTCTCCGTTTTCCAATAGCGATTGCCATTCTTTCAAAGGGATTCCGTCTTCGTCGAAATACATTTTTCTGGAATTCGAAACGGCAATGACTCTCAAGTTTATTTTCAGGTTTTCCTTCAGGAATTTCTTTTGTTGGCTGATTTGTTCGATGAATTTTTCGCCCACGTTTCCAACCCCCATCACGAACAAGTTCAATTGTTTGGTGTTTTCCTCGAAGAAATTTTCATGCAGCGAGTTCAGTGCTTTTTTGACGTCTCTTTCGTTGATGACCGCCGAAATGTTTCTTTCGGAAGCACCTTGTGCAATGGCGCGGATGTTGACGTTATTTTTACCCAAAGTACTGAACATTCTTCCGCTCAGACCTTGGTGGTTTTTCATGTTTTCTCCCACCAAAGCAATGATGCAAAGATCAGTTTCCACGATGCAAGGGTCAATTTTATTTTGGGCAATTTCATTGGCGAAAGCCTTGTTGATGGCGTTTTCCGCTTTTTCGGCATCGGAATTAAGAATTCCAATACAAATCGAATGTTCCGAAGAAGCTTGGGTAATAAAAATCACGTTGATGTTTTCGTGTGACAACACTTCGAAAAGTCTTTTGGACGAACCGGCAACACCAATCATTCCAGAGCCTTCCAATGTAATCAAGGTGATGTTCTCGATATGGCTGATACCTTTTACCGGATTGGAGTTGGATATCACTTTATCCGAAATCAATGTTCCTTCGGATTCTGGTTCGAAAGTGTTTTTGATGAGAATCGGAATGTTTTTTCTCAAAACGGGTTGAATCGTTGGCGGATACAACACTTTGGCACGGAAATGCGTCAATTCCATCGCTTCTTGATAGGAAATATTGGCA
>JAGNPF010000324.1 GCA_017989775.1 Flavobacterium sp. | reverse complement strand
CAGCACAATTTTTGACGAAGGTCAACCATCAATCGATGCAAAGTGAAATAAAAGCAGCCGTGCAAAAGTTGATTTTCGAAGACCAAGTGACTGCCATCTATTTTGCGACCAATACCATTGCAACGGAAGGGTTGAAACAAATCAAGAATTTTGGAAAGAAAATCCAGGAAGAAATTGACGTGCTTGCCTTTGGCGAGAATTTGATTTTCCAGTTTTTGGATGTCCACATTCCCTTTATGAGCCAGCCCATAAAAAAAATGGGCCAGGAAGCCGTTCGAATCTTGATAGACCAAATTGAGAATAAAGATCATGGAACCAAAAACATTCTCTTGACGGCAACGCTTGAAACAAAATAAAAGCAATAGAAAATAAATTAAAAAAATATAAATAAATTTTAGCATAATGGCAACGCAAACAAATAAACCCGCTTTTAGTGGAATTATTCCTCCAATGGTGACTCCTTTATTGTCGGATAACCTGACATTGGATGTAGATGGAGTGAAACATCTGGTGGAGCATTTGGTTTCTGGAGGTGTTCACGGAATATTCATTCTGGGAACCACGGGGGAATCAACCAGTTTAAGTTACAAAACAAGGGAACAACTCATCGTGGAAAGCTGCAAGGCGGTCAACGGAAGAGTTCCTGTTTTCGTGGGAATAACGGATACTTCTATCGAAGAAAGTGTTCGTCTGGCCTTGGTGGCACACAATGCGAGAGCTGCGGCTGTCGTGGTTGCACCGCCATATTATTATGGTTTGGGACAAGAGGAATTGTATAAATATTACTGGAGTTTGGCAAGCCAAGTCGAACTGCCGCTTTTCTTGTACAACATGCCTTCGCACACCAAAATAAACATCGACGTAAAAACGGTGGTTCGTTTATCGGAACACCCCAATATTGTTGGGTTGAAAGACAGTTCGGCCAATGCGGTTTATTTCCAGTCGCTTTGTTATTTGTTGAAAGACAATTTCAGTCTTTTGGTAGGGCCGGAAGAAATCACTGCCGAAACGGTAATGATGGGCGGAAATGGTGGTGTCAACGGCGGAGCCAATCTTTTCCCAAAATTATACGTGGCTTTGTATAACGCGGCTTTGGCCAAAGATTTTGCCAAGATTGCAATCTTGCAGGACTTGGTGATGGAAATCAGCACCAGAATTTACACCGTGGGTTCTTACGGTTCGAGTTATTTGAAAGGACTGAAAGGGGCGCTGTCTGCCTTGGGAATCGTCAACGGAAATATTGCTCCTCCTTTCACGACTTTCGACGAAAAAGAAATGACGAAAGTAATTGCCAATATCAAGGACATCGAAATAAAAGTGGCCAAGGTTTTGTAGAAAACCAAGTGGTCTTCATAAAAAAAAGTGAGCTAGATTGTCATGTCGAGCTCACTTTTTTTATTTTATGATTGATTAAAAAGACTTTAAATCCTTTTTTACCGTGTTCTAAATGGATTTCTTTATTCGGCAGAAACAGCTTCTTCCGTCATGTTGACCGTTTTTGGGTGCAAGGTTGTCAATTGCAAAGCGATGGCCACGACCACCACGATAATCAACAAAATGAATACTTGTCCCATTCCTCCATTGTCGGCGGCTTTTCCCAAGTATTCCGTGATGACCGCTCCGGCAGAAATCCCCACAAAGTTCATGATGCCGTAGCCGGTGGCGCGATAACGTGGCGACACAAACTGGCAAAGAATCGGCATGTTGTTGGTGTCGAAAATTCCAAATCCAAGGCCAAAAAGCATTCCTCCAACTAAAATGGCTTCGAGACTGCTGCCGTTGCCCAATAAAAACAGGGCAGGAATGGTAAAAAACAATCCGATTACGCTGGTGTAGATTCTTCCTTTAAGATTTCGCATTACCCATTTGTCGGAAATAACGCCTCCAATCAAAACTCCCACAAACGAGGACATTGCGATGGTAATCGTGGCAATAGGACCTGCCAGCGCCATATCCATATCCAGTGTTTCCGAGAACAATGTTGGCAGCCAGTTTTTGGCCGCCCATCCCGGCAAACTCGGAGCCGAGAAGTAAAAGAGCAAAACCCAAAACGAGATGTTGCCAAACAAGATGCCCAGTCCCTTGAACATTTGCCTGAATTCTGCTCCTGTCGAGAGTTTTTGCGAAGTGTCAAAAGTGTAGGCTTTCTTTTCCTTGATGAAAAAAATCAGTACGATACTGTATATCATTCCAATCAGGCCTACGGAATGAAAGGTGAAATGCCACGAAAAATGTTCGGATACCGTTGCGCCAAATCCGCCCAAGGCTTGACCCAAGTAGATTCCGGTGGTGTGAATTCCTATGGCTAAAGAGCGGGTGTTTCCTTGGTGATAATCGGCAATCAGGGACAAAGCGGCTGGAATGTAGAACGCTTCGCTGACTCCCATGATGGCACGCAAAACATAGATTTGGTTGAAGGTGGTGGCATAGCCCATGGCCATCGTGACGCCCGACCAAACAAAAAGACTGCAAACAATCATGTTTTTTCGGTTCATCCTGTCGGCAATGATGCCCGAAATGGGACTCATCAAGGCATAAATCCAAAGAAAAATGGCCATCAGCATTCCGAAGTTTTCAGCCTTGGCCAATTCGGGAATGTCAAGCATCATCGAAGGTTTCATCGTGGAAAGCATCTGGCGATCCAGATAATTCAACAAGGCCACAAACCACAACAATCCAACGACTATCTAGGGATAGGATTTCTTTTCATTCAATTTTGCAATCATAAATATCTTTGTATAAAAAAGTCACAATATACGATTTCAATTGAAACCCAATACTGACTATTATCATATTTTAACGTACAAAAACAGAATAATTGTGTATTTGTCAACCCATTAATGCGATACTGATTTCAACCCGATGATGGAGCCAATAAGCGTGGTGATAAAGAAAATTCGCCAGAAGGTGGCTGGCTCTTTGAAGATAAAAATTCCCATCAACACGGTGCCCACAGCTCCAATGCCCGTCCAAACGGCATAAGCAGTTCCGATGGGCAATGTCTGTGTGGCTTTGACCAATAATACCATACTGATGGTCAGCGAGATTAAAAAACCGGCATACCACC
>JAGNPF010000323.1 GCA_017989775.1 Flavobacterium sp. | reverse complement strand
GTTCTTACGTCGGACTGGTTTATTTGTCCACGATGTTGGGCGGTTATTTTGCCGATAAAATCATTGGTTTTCGTTGGGCAGTTGTCGTTGGAGCCGTCTTGATGACTTTGGGGCACGCCTCGATGGCTGTGGAAACAGAATTCTCCATTTATTTGGGATTGGTGTTGTTGGTTTTCGGCAATGGATTTTTCAAACCCAACATGACTTCCATCATTTCCGAAATGTACAAAGACCGTCCCGAGAAAAAAGACGGAGCCTATACCCTATTTTACATGGGTGTCAATGCCGGTGCTTTCTTTGGGATATTGCTTTGCGGTTATTTGGGCGAAAAAGTGGGCTGGAGTTACGGTTTTGGACTGGCTGGAATTTTCATGTTCTTCGGAATGTTGCAATTTTGGTTGTCCCAAAACATTTTTGGAGACATTGGTTTAAAACCAAGCGCGGAAAGCAAGGCAAAAGTACAAGCGGCGGATACCGACAAAAGAAATCCGTTCACGCCAATACAACTGGTATTGATAGCCATTATGGCCACCTTGGGCTTGTTGTGGATTTTGAATGCCCCGGTTTCCAAAATTTCTGGAGGAAAAATAGATGCTTTCGGATTTCTGGGTGAAAACGGAAACTCGATTGCCATACTTACTGCTTTAGTTTTATTCATTTCATTACTGGCTTATCGATTTACGCATTATTCCAAAATCACGAAAGAGAAGTTGATGGCCGTGACCTTTTTTGCTTTTCTGACCATTTTCTTCTGGGCCATTTTCGAACAATCACCAAACAGTTTGACCATTTTTGCCGCCGATTACACCAATCGCGTTTTGGTGGGCAATTGGAGCGTGATTTTTCTTGTGGTCAATTCCTTGATTACCATTTTGCCGTTGGCCATCATAACTTGGGTGTTGACATTATTGTTCAAACAAACTTTCAAACAATACACCTTGGCTTCGGTAATTTTAAGCAGCAGTTTTGTCATCATTTGGACCATTGCCTTATGGATGTTGGCCAAAGATTATTACACGGCAGGTTATTTGTCTTTGTCGGATGAAACTTTGGCATTTTTGAAAATTGACAAAGTAACCGAGCCTTTGACCGAAGTGGCCGCCACCTGGTTTTCCACCTTGAATTCCCTGTTCATCATTTCGCTTGCACCCTTGTTTTCGAAATGGTGGGAAAGCAAATACAATCCTTCGGTAAATTTCAAATACGGAATCGGAATGGCATTGCTGGCCTTGGGAATGGCTTGCGTTGCTTTTGGAGCCAGAGACATCGAACCGGGAGCCAAAACGGCTTCGGTGAGCATGATTTGGTTGATCCTGGTATATCTTTTTCACACGATGGCCGAGTTGTGCATTTCACCCGTTGGATTGTCCAACGTGAGTAAATTGGTTCCCGCCAGAATGATTGCATTTATGTTCGGCGTTTGGTATCTTGCAGTCGCCATTGGAATGAAAGGAGCCGGAATGTTTGGCGAGAATATCGACAAAATTGCCAACGAACACGGATTGAGCTATTTCTTTTGGATGTTGACACTCATTTCCATTGCGGTGGGCATCTTTGCCGTCGTGATGGCACCAGTCATCAAAAAATTGATGCACGGCGTAAAATAATGGCATTATTTTTGGGCGAAAATTAAAAAAATTAGATAAAAATGAAGAAGGTATTTATAACATTATTAGTCGTATTGGGTTCTTTCGCAGTGGAAGCCCAAGAATTGAAATGGGAAACCGACATCAACAAGGCCATAAAGGTTTCCAACAAAACAAAGAAACCGATGTTGCTGTTTTTTACCGGCAGCGATTGGTGCGGTTGGTGCATCCGTTTGCAAAAAGAAGTTTTGAAAACCCCGGAATTTGCCAAATGGGCCACAAAAAATGTTGTTTTGGTAGAATTGGATTTTCCTAGAGGAAAACAACAATCCGACATTATCAAAAAACAAAACAATGATCTACAACAAATATTCGGAATCCAGGGATTTCCAACCGTTTGGTTTGCCACCGCCAATGTAAAAAGCGGAAAACCAAGCTACACGGGAATAGGAAACACGGGTTATGTAGCCGGAGGACCAACGGCTTGGTTGAATGTCGCCAATGGAATCCTGAAAAACAAATAATCCCTATTCCAATCTATAAAATCCCTTTTCGGCAGTGGCGTGAAAAGGGATTTTCTCTTTTAGGCAACTGGCTTTCCACAACTTTTGGATGGTCCTGAAATTCGAGGCATCGGCGACGACCATTTTGGGTTGGATGTCTTGCAAAAACCGCTCAAAATTAATCTTTGGAGATTGGGTCAATACCACAATATCGGGACGAATTCCCTTTGGATAAACTCCTGAACTATCCACGACCAAAATCTTGTTTCCGTTGAAATACATCAAATTCCGCAATCTTTTTTTAGATTTCAAACTGCTGAAATTCCCCATCGAATACGAATTGAAAACCTGATTTTTGCATGCCGTTTCCAAAAGACTGTCATTGGCATGCAAAGTGATGCCTTGTCCATTGCGTTCTGCAATCAAAGTGTTTTTTCTCGAATTGAAAATGACCAATTCCTTTTGATTTTGGATAATCCAATGGGTTTGAAAATACGCTGCTTGAAAGACAATCACGCCAACCAACACCAAAACCAATCGGTTGAAACTGGGTTTCTTGAACCAAACAATCGTGGCAACAATCAATAAATAAGCACTCAACAACAACTGCCAATTGAACGGGATGTCCCGAAAGATGAATTGCTCCAGCGAAGCAATCGAGTTGATGATTTTGTTCAAAAACCAAATGCTCCATTCCAATGTTTTGACAAAAAACAGCGGAACAAAATCGAATGCGGCCAAAACCATTACCAAAACTCCCAATCCCATTATCACGCCCAGAAACGGAATAATGACCAAATTGGTAAGGAAAAACAAGCCCGGAAATTGGTGGAAATAATACATGCTCAACGGCAAAGTACCTATTTGGGCCGCAAAGGAAACGGTCAATATTTCCCAAAAATAATTGCCAAATTTATTTTTTGTTGACCAAAGTTGGGCCAACAACGGTTGCAACCAAAGGATGAAAAACAAGGCAAAATAACTCAATTGAAA
>JAGNPF010000322.1 GCA_017989775.1 Flavobacterium sp. | reverse complement strand
AATCACATTACAAAGTCAAACCCATTATTTACACGGGCGAGAAATACTACGATGATTTCCTGAAAGAAGATTTCTCGGATTATCTTTTTTGGATTGCCAATTACAATTTTTATCGGGAGAAAATAGGCGAGGATTGGTTGTTTTGGCAATTTACCGAAAAAGCATCCGTGGCTGGAATAAAAGGCAATGTGGATGTCAATATTTTCAATGGAGATGTCGAGCAGTTGCGGTTTATAACCGTGGAGTAGCTAATTTTTGCCCGTGATGACAAATACAATCAGCAAGAAAAACAGCATCATGATTACAAAAAACAAAACCGAATTGGGATTGGCAAAATTGATGGTGAAACCCATCATGGGGTTTCTTTTGGGAGGCAGTAAACGTCCGTCTTCCTTGTTGTAATAAAAAAATCCCCAAATCCAGTTGTTGGGGTCTTTGCGCCATCTTTCTTCTGTTTCGGGGCTTGGATTTTCTGGGTCTTCCATTTTTTTGGATTTAGTTTTTAGACTGATCACTCAAAAACTGAACACTGATGACTTTTCTAAAACTCCAATTTCTTTTTTCGCAATTCGAAATTCTGTCCTAAATATACGCGACGCACCATTTCGTCTTCCACCAATTCTTCGGGAATTCCGGCTTTCAGGATTCCTCCTTCAAACATGAGGTAGGTTTTGTCGGTGATGGCCAGTGTTTCCTGCACGTTGTGGTCGGTAATCAGGATTCCGATATTTTTGTTTTTTAATTGGGCCACGATTCTTTGAATGTCTTCCACGGCAACAGGGTCCACACCAGCGAAAGGTTCATCAAGAAGAATGAATTTTGGGTCGGTGGCCAAACAACGGGCGATTTCGGTACGACGGCGTTCACCTCCCGAAAGCAAGTCGCCGCGATTGGTGCGAATGTGTTCCAGGCTGAATTCGGCAATCAGGCTTTCCATTTTGGCTATTTGGGCTTCTTTGGAAAGTTTTGTCAATTGTAAAACACTCAAAATATTGTCTTCGATGCTCAGTTTCCTGAAAACGGAAGCTTCCTGTGCCAAATATCCGATTCCTTCTTGGGCTCTTTTGTACATGGGAAAATGGGTTATGTCCAAATCGTCCAAGTAGATATTTCCCATATTGGGTTTTACCAAACCCACAATCATGTAAAACGAAGTTGTTTTTCCGGCTCCATTTGGCCCTAAAAGTCCCACGATTTCTCCCTGGTTTACCTCTACGGAAACTCCTTTCACGACACTGCGTCCTTTGTATGTTTTTACCAGATTTTCGGCTCTTAATTTCATTTCTCGAGGTTATTAGTGCATCGGTTTTGTTTATTCGACAAATTAACGAACAAACAAATTACCAAAACTACCATTTAACAATTATTTGTCTTCTTCCAATTCTTCCCAAAACTCGTATGCCCTACGCAAATGAGGTACCACAATTGTTCCGCCCACAAGCGTTGCAATTCCCATGGCTTCCATCATTTCTTCTTTCGAAATTCCTTCTTTGTGGCAGTTTTCCAAATGGTATTTCACGCAATCGTCGCAACGCAAGACCGCCGAAGCGACCAAGCCCAACAGTTCCTTGGTTTTTACGTCAAGTGCGCCTTCAGCATAGGCATTGGTGTCAAGATTGAAAATTCGTTTGACGATTTTGTTGTTGTCTGCCAATAATTTTTCGTTCATTTTCGAACGATAGTCGTTGAATTCTTTAACTAAGTTGCCCATCTCTTTTTTGTTGGTTTTTATAGACGATTGATGAAATGAATATGCTGGCTTCATAGATCAACAGCATCGGGATGGCCACAATCAACTGGCTTACCACGTCTGGCGGAGTTACGATAGCGGCCACAATCAGGATGATTATTACGGCATATTTCCAGGATTCCCTTAAAAAACTTGGCGTGACCAAACCTAATTTTGTTAAAAAATAGATGATTATCGGCAACTCAAAAAATAATCCGCAGGCAATCACCGATGTTTTTATCATGCCAATATAGGAGTCAATGTTGAACTGGTTCTCCACCACGTCGCTGACCTTGAAGGTGGCAAAGAAATTTATCGACATGGGAACGATGACAAAGTACCCAAAAAGGACTCCCAAAAAGAACAAAAAACTTGCAATAAAAATAAAGAGTTTTGCATGTTTTCGCTCGTTTTCATAGAGGGCAGGACTGATGAAATTCCAAAGTTGCAGCAGAATATAAGGAAATGCCAGGATAAAACCGGCAGTTATGCACGTCCAAACCAATATGTTGACTTGACCTTCCACGTTGGTGTTTTGGATAATAAAAGGCATCTCGCTGACGCAAATGCTGTCGGCAAAACCCAATTGGTGCGACAAATCACAAAAAAAGCGATAGGTGATAAAATCGGGGCTTTTTGGCCCAAAAATGATGACGTCAAAAATGTAATCACTCACGAAAAAAGCCACCGTGGCAAAAATCAATATGGCAGCCGTGCTCCTGACCAATAACCAACGCAGTTCTTCGAGATGGTCCAAAAAGGACATTTCTTTAAGTTCCTTCTTGTCCATTATATGATTCCTTCTTTTAAAATGTCATGTAAATGAAGCACGCCTTTGTATTCGCCATCGTCCACAACAATTAATTGGGTAATGGAAAAGTCTTCCAGGATATTCAACGCATCCACCACCATGGTTGTGGATTGTATCATTTTGGGTTGTTTGGTCATGATGTCCTTGGCAGACAAATGGGTAAATGTGTCGTTGTTGTTCAACATTCTTCGGAGGTCTCCATCGGTAATGATTCCGATTACTTTGTTGTTTTCCACCACGGCGGTAACACCAAGACGTTTTTCCGAAATTTCGAAAATTACTTTTTTTATGGGAGCATCAGGTGCAACGGTTGGTTTCAACGAATTTTCCAACATGTCCTTCACGCGGAGCAATAATTTTTTGCCCAAGGCACCACCCGGATGGTATTTGGCAAAATCATCGCTGGTGAAATTGCGCAGCTGCATCAAGCAAATGGCAAGCGCATCACCCATGACAAGTTGTGCTGTTGTGCTGTTGGTTGGAGCCAGGTTGTTGGGACAGGCTTCAGCCTCAACCGTCGTGTTCAACACATATTGGGATTCTTT
>JAGNPF010000030.1 GCA_017989775.1 Flavobacterium sp. | reverse complement strand
TACAATCCAATTAAACTCAGGCAATCACTCTTGAAATCGGGTGCCAGTCCAATGACGGTTTCTGCAATTTTGAAAACCATCGAAAAGGAGATTTATGAAGGTATTTCGACCAAGCAAATCTACAAGATGGCTTTCGCCTTGCTGAAAAAAGAGTGCCATTCCCATGCTGCCCGCTACAATTTGAAGGAAGCCGTCCGAATGTTGGGCCCGGCAGGTTTTTTCTTCGAAAAATACATTGCCCGTCTTTTTGCTGCCGAAAAATACCAAACCCTGACCAATAAGATTTTACAGGGCAATTGTGTCTCTCACGAGATTGACGTGTTGATCAAAAAAAACGAGGAAATTGCCATGGTGGAATGCAAGTTTCATATGGGGAAAGATGTTCGTACCGATGTCAAGATTCCCATGTATATTTTGTCCCGTTTCAATGATTTGAAAGACAATCGATACACGATTTTTAACAAGAACGACACGATTTCGAAATGTTGGATCGTCAGCAACAACCGTTTTACTTCGGATGCCATTGCATTTGCCAAATGTTCCAAACTGGATTTGTTGTGTTGGGATTATCCCGAAAACAATAATTTGAAAACCAAGAACGACAGGAATCATCTGTATCCCGTGACTTGCTTGACAACTTTGTCTCTGGCCGAAAAAGACAAATTGTTGGTTTTGGACGTGATTTTGGTGAAAGAAATAATAAAAAATTCAGAATGTTTGGAGAAAATCGGATTGAGTCCCAATCGAATAAAAAATGTCATCAAAGAATCATCCCAATTGTGTGAATATATTTAAAATAGTGAAATCATGAAGATTAAATTTATTGGCGGAGCCGGAACGGTAACGGGGTCCAAAACCTTGGTCGAAAGCAACGGCCTCAGGATTCTGGTCGATTGCGGACAATTTCAAGGCGTCAAAACCTTGCGGGAACTCAATTGGCAACCTTTGCCCATTCTGCCTTCGGCCATCGATTGCGTGTTGTTAACCCACGGCCATTTGGATCATTGCGGTTGGTTGCCCATATTGGTCAATCAGGGTTTTACGGGCAAAATTTATTGCACCAGCCCCACCAAGGAAATCACGAAACTCATTCTGTTGGACAGTGCCAAAATCCAGGAAGAAGAAGCCAATAGAGCCAATGAAGGTCATTATTCCAAACACGAGATTGCTCAGCCGCTTTATGACGTAAAACAGGCCGAAGCCGTTTTTCCGCTTTTCAGGGTCATCAAGACCAACGAACCAGTTCCTTTGGATGCCGAAATTTCTGCCGTTTTTACCAATGCCGGACACATTATTGGCGCCTGCAGCATCGAATTGAACCTCGAAAACAAGACCTTGGTTTTCTCCGGTGATGTTGGTCGAGACAACGACGTGTTGATGTATCCGCCCACCAAACCCAAAAAAGCAGATTACCTGTTTCTGGAAAGCACTTATGGCAACCGTCTCCATCCCGATACCGATGCCAAAGCGGAACTCGAAATGTATATCAACAACACGGTTCATAAGGGAGGGACCGTCATCATTCCGAGTTTTGCCGTCGAGCGGGCACAAGCCATTATGTACTTGCTTTGGCAACTCAAGGAAGAAGACAAAATCCCGAACATTCCTTATATCATCGATACGCCAATGGGAATTAGCGCCTTGGAAATTTTTGCCAATAACCGAAAATGGCATAAACTGCCCGAACAACATTACATCGGAATGTGCAAAATGTTTTCGTTGATTTCGGATTATCAGGAAACCATCGAAGCCATTTACGACAAAAGTCCAAAAGTAATTATTGCCGCCAGCGGAATGATTACCGGAGGAAGGGTTTTGAGTTATTTGGAACACTATATCGGTTTGCCGGAAACCACCGTAATCATCATCGGTTACCAAGCCGAAGGAACTCGTGGTCGAAAATTATTGGAAGGAGAAAAAGAAATCAAAATACGAGGGAAATACTATTCAGTATTGGCCAATATTTTGGAAATTCAATCCTTGTCGGCTCACGGAGACCAAAAAGATTTGCTCAATTGGCTGTCTGCCCTGGAAAATAAACCCAAAAAAGTGTTTTTGGTACACGGCGAAAATGAACCCGCAGACGAACTTCGTCTAAAAATAACCGAAAAGTACGGTTTTGATTGCGCCGTTCCCCTGATGGGACAAGACATCGAGTTGTGATGATTCGAGTGTTTTTATTTTTAACAAAAAATTAGTTTTATCGGTTGTATAAAAGCGTAATTTTGCAATATGAAATTCAAAAAGCACATCAGTATTTTTCTGGCGTTTTTCCTCTTGGTTTCCAATGTGGGATTCGCTGTTGATGTGCATTATTGTGGCGGGGAAATCGCCTCGATAAAACCTGTTTTTTGGAGAACGGTTGAATCCCAAAATACCGTTGAGAAAAGTTGTTGTCCCCCAAAAAAATCCAATGCGGCCAAAGAAAAAGAGGGCTGTTGCAAGGATAAAGTTTTCAATATCCAGAAAAAATCAGAAAACACTACCGTTTCCATCATTTCGTTTCAAGTGGATACCCATTTTTTGTTGGAAGAATGGAAACCAATTGTTTTTGCCAAAACTTCCAATTTTGAAAATGGCGAAACCACGTCTTACTATTGTGATGCCAATGCACCACCGCTTTTCAAATTATACCATCAATATATTTTTTACGCCTGATTTTAATGTTTTTGTCGGGTCAAGCCTGTTTTGTGGCTTGACGTTCTTTTAAAAACATTAAAAATCAACATAATGAAAAAACAAATTTCAATGCTTTTATTGATCTTGTTGTGTGCGTCTGCTTCGTATTCGCAGGACACATTGCAGGAAATAAAAGTGGTTTCCAAAAATAAAAGTTTGCAAAAATCCTCCAAGATTACGGCAAACACAACTCTTTTGACTAGCAAGGAATTACTCAAGGCCGCTTGCTGCAACCTCGCCGAAAGTTTCGAAACAAACCCTTCCATCGACGTCAATTTTTCGGATGCCTTGACGGGAACCAAACAAATCAAGATGTTGGGGCTAACCAGTCCCTATTTGATGATTACCGAAGAAAATATTCCTTCGGTTCGCGGTGCTTCTCAGGCTTATGGATTGTCTTTTACCCCGGGAACCTGGGTCGAAAGCATTCAAATTACAAAAGGAGCGGGCAGTGTTGTCAATGGATACGAAAGTATTTCGGGACAAATCAACACCGAGTTGCTCAAGCCCGTCAATGACATTCCCTTTTTCCTGAATGCCTACGGTTCGACCGATAGCCGATTTGAATTGAATACCCATTTCAATACCAAAATTTCGGATAAATGGGCGAGTAGTTTGTTTGTTCACGGCAATGCCAGGACTGGCAAAAACGACATGAATGAGGATGGTTTCCTGGATAATCCGTTGGGAAAACAAATCAATGTCTTGAATCGTTGGCAATATACCGATGCCCAAAAAGGCTGGGTGGGTTTCGTGAATTTTCGTTATATGAACGACGAAAAGCAAACGGGCGAAATGGATTTTGATCCCAACAAAGACAAAGGGACGACTAATTTATGGGGTTCTGAAATCAATACGGAACGCTTCAATGTTTCGGCAAAAATAGGGTATGTTTTTCCAGAGATGCCGTACCAAAGTTTTGGTTTCCAGAATGCTTTTGACAGCCACGACCAAGATTCTTATTTTGGGTTGAATCGTTACAATATCAAGCAAAGCAGTTATTATTCGAACTTGATTTTCAACTCGATCATCAACAACACGATGAACAAATTTGCTACAGGCTTGAACTTTACCTACGACAAATACCAAGAATTTGTCAACGTGAATGATTTCAGTCGAATCGACAATTCCATTGGGGCTTTTTTCGAATATACGTATGACAATGGCTCCAATTTCAGTTTCATTGCCGGAGGACGAGTTGACAATCACAACCGCTTGGGTACTTTTGTCACGCCAAGATTGCACTTTCGATACAATCCTTGGGCCAAAGGCGTTTTGCGTGCTTCGGCAGGAAGAGGAAAACGCAGTGCAAATATTTTTGCCGAAAACCAGCCGCTTTTTGCAAGTTCCAGAACTTTTGAGATTAGGGACACCAACGGGAAAATTTATGGTTTGGATCCCGAAATTGCCTGGAATTACGGCT
Source organism: Flavobacterium sp. (assembly GCA_017989775.1). Lineage (GTDB taxonomy): Bacteria > Bacteroidota > Bacteroidia > Flavobacteriales > Flavobacteriaceae > Flavobacterium. The sequence goes on along the minus strand of JAGNPF010000030.1, from coordinate 5,440 downwards.
TGAGTTTCAATCAAGGGTTTTCTGTTTTTGGCAAAAAAGCCGATGTCGGTTTTGATTTCTACAGAACCGATTTCCAAAACCAGGTGGTGGTCGATTTGTACACGGCTCCAGCTGTTCCGGGAACGCACCAGGCGTTGTTTTATAATTTGAATGGCAAATCGTACGCCAATAGTTTGCAAGTGGATTTCAACTTGGAATTGGCAAAACATCTTGATTTGCGCACGGCTTACAAGTATTACGACATTCAAACGGATTATCTAAGCGGAAGAAGTGAAAGACCATTGCAGGCCAAACATCGTTTCTTTGGGAATTTGGCTTATGAAACCCATGTTGGAGAAAACGGAAAACAATGGAAGTTTGATTTTACCTACAACTGGATGGGTGAGCAAAAATTGCCAGAAACGGCCTCGAATCCAGTAGAAGACCGACTTCCAGAATATTCGCCGTCTTATTCCTTGATGAATGCACAAATTACCCGAATTTTTTCTTCCACTTTTGAAGTTTATGTTGGGGGAGAGAACATTGGGAATTACAAACAGGAAAAAGCCATTTTGGGCAGCGAAAACCCTTTTGGCCCTACATTTGATGCTTCCATTGTGTACGCACCGGTTTTTGGACAAATGTATTATGCCGGGTTGAGGTTTAAAATTAAATAAAGCAATGGCAATGAAAATTGCAAAAATCAATTTCAACAACAATTAAAAAAATACCATAAAATGAAAAATTTATTTTTAGGAATGATGTTAATAATAATGACACTTTCCACGCAAGCACAAGAAAAAAAGAACAAAAATGCCAAATACACCATCAAGGTCAATGGTAATTGCGAGCTATGCCAAAAGCGAATCCAGAAGGCGGCTTTCTCGGTTGATGGAGTAAAAACTGCCACTTGGAGTATCGAAACCCATAAATTGGAGGTGACGCTCAACGAAGAAAAAGGCACTGTTGCCGAAATTAAGAAGGCTGTTGCCAAAGTGGGCCACGATGCAGGAGAAGTAAGAGCAACAAATGAAACCTATGAAAAATTGCATCATTGTTGTCAATATGAAAGAGAAAAGCCGGCCAAATAAGCTTGGCTGAAAGACTGTGGTGCTTTTTTTGAATTGGTTTCGATTAATTCTAAAAAGCCCACATTCTATTAAATATTTATTAAAATAACGGAAATGCTTGGTCTGGATGATGCTGTTTTGCCAAACAATAAGTACTTTTGCCCACACAATTATTAAAATAATTTTATGAATAATTTCGATTGGTCTCAATTAATAAATCCTGAGTTTTATATTTTAATGGAAGTTGGGGGAGTGAAAATAGGGTTGTTAGTTATCCTTTTTATCATTTTTGCAGAAACAGGCTTGTTTGCCGGTTTTTTTCTTCCAGGAGACAGTCTTTTGTTTTTGGCTGGGATTTACAGTGAATTGTTAATGCAACAATTACCAACCGGAAGTGAGGTGGGGAATGTGCTATTATTAGCAACATTGGTTTCTGTAGCAGGTATTTTAGGAAATATGGTTGGTTATTGGTTTGGGGTAAAAGGCGGTACTTATCTGTACAATAAGGAGGATACTTTTTGGTTTAAAGAAAAATACCTTTTGCAATCCAGAGATTTCTTTGATAAATATGGAGGGAAAGCAATTATTTTTGCCAGATTCTTGCCTATTTTCAGAACTTTTGCACCTATTGTTGCCGGAATTGCAGCAATGGATAAAAAGAAGTTTATGTTTTTTAACATCTTAAGTTCTATCCTTTGGTCGTTCAGTATGATACTTGCGGGTCATTACTTATCGGCTTTGTTCTTGGATAAATTTGGTATCGATTTGAAAAAACACATTGAATACATAGTTATCATCATTGTACTTATCACAACAATTCCAGTTTTATTCAAACTTTTGAAAAAAAGAGTTCATTTGTAAACCCTGAATTGGGTTAAAATGCAAAATCCGAAGTTTTTTTAGGCTTCGGATTTTTTTTTGTATGAACTGGTTTCGATTAGAGGTTCGAAACTGGTATTTTCCTTGTCTCCGAGATCAATTCTCCATCTGCTGAAAATCCTTCCGCCAAGACCTAGATTTTCTTATTTTGATTTCTTCTGTGGAATTTTATTTTCTAAGTTGGATTGTCTTTGATTAGGATGCTTATTAGTATTCGTCTTTACGCAAATTATAATAAAAAAAGCCGAAGTTTTTAGCTTCGGCTTTTATATCCTAAAATTGGATTTTTGTTTTTTGGAATTTCAAAAAAGGATTACATCATGCCTGGCATTCCACCGCCCATTGGCATTCCACCACCGGCGTTTTCTTCTTTGATATCAACCAAGGCACATTCGGTAGTCAAGATCATTCCGGCAACAGAGGCAGCATTTTCTAGAGCTACACGAGTTACTTTTTTAGGATCGATGATACCGGCTTTCAGCATGTCAACATATTCGTCAGTTTTGGCATTGTATCCAAAATCGTCTTTTCCTTCGGCCACTTTTGCCACCACTACAGAACCTTCAAGACCTGCGTTTTCAACAATGGTTCTCAAAGGAGCTTCTACAGCGCGAGAAATAATTTTGATTCCTGTTGCTTCATCGGCGTTGTCAGCTTTCAAAGCCGCTAAAGAGTTTTTAGCTCTTAATAGCGCTACACCTCCACCGGCAACAATTCCTTCTTCTACGGCAGCACGAGTCGCGTGAAGCGCATCGTCAACACGGTCTTTTTTCTCTTTCATTTCCACTTCAGAAGCGGCACCCACATAAAGAACAGCAACACCACCAGCTAATTTAGCCAAACGTTCTTGCAATTTTTCTTTATCATAATCAGAAGTCGTAGTTTCCATTTGACCTTTGATTTGGTTTACCCTGTTTTTAATGGTATCGGCATCACCAGCACCACTTACAATTGTCGTGTTGTCTTTGTCGATGGCCACTCTTTTGGCAGTTCCCAACATTTCGATGGTCGTGTTTTCCAAAGTATAACCTCTTTCTTCAGAAATCACGGTTCCACCAGTCAAGATGGCGATGTCTTCCAACATGGCTTTTCTTCTGTCACCAAAACCTGGAGCTTTTACGGCAGCAATTTTCAATGCACCACGCAATTTGTTTACTACAAGAGTAGAAAGAGCTTCTCCGTCAACGTCTTCGGCGATAATCAATAATGGTTTCCCTGATTGGGCTACTGGCTCCAAAACTGGCAACAATTCTTTTAAAGAAGAAACTTTTTTGTCGTATAAAAGGATGTAAGGGCTGTCCAATTCGGCTTCCATTTTCTCTGGATTGGTCACGAAATAGGGAGAAAGATAGCCTCTGTCAAATTGCATTCCTTCCACAACGTCCACATAAGTGTCGGTTCCTTTGGCTTCTTCCACGGTGATAACGCCTTCTTTGCCCACTTTTGCAAAAGCGTTGGCAATCAATTCGCCAATCACTTCGTCGTTGTTGGCAGAAATAGAGGCAATTTGTTTGATTTTCTCGGAATCGCTTCCCACCACTTTGGCTTGTTTGGCCAAGTCAGCAACGATAGACTCGACGGCTTTGTCGATTCCTCTTTTCAAGTCCATTGGATTGGCTCCAGCAGCCACGTTTTTCAAGCCTTCTTTCACGATGGCTTGTGCCAAGACTGTTGCAGTTGTTGTTCCATCACCCGCCAAATCATTGGTTTTGGAAGCTACTTCTTTCACCATTTGTGCGCCCATGTTTTCCAATGGGTCTTTCAATTCGATTTCTTTTGCCACGGTAACACCGTCTTTGGTAACGTTTGGTCCACCAAAAGATTTTCCGATGATTACGTTGCGACCTTTTGGTCCTAGAGTTACTTTTACTGCATTTGCCAATGCGTCAACACCACGTTTTAATCCGTCACGTGCTTCGATGTCAAATTTTATGTCTTTTGCCATTTTTTTTAACTTTTAATTGTCTTAATACTTAATTCTTCCGACTTAATACTTATTTAGATGATTGCCAAGATGTCGTCTTCACGCATGATCAAATAATCTTTTCCTTCCAATTTTAATTCTGTTCCTGCATATTTTCCGTAAAGAACGGTGTCTCCAACTTTTACAGTTAAAGGTTCGTCTTTCTTGCCATTTCCAACTGCAACAACAGTTCCTTTTTGTGGTTTTTCTTTTGCAGTGTCTGGAATGAAAATTCCTGATGCAGTTTGCGTTTCGGCGGCTACAGGTTCAATAAGAACTCGGTCTGAAAGCGGTTTGATATTTAAAGCCATAATAAATGATATTTTGTTGTTATTAATTGTTGCGATACGGATTTCAGAAATTGTGCCAAGGACTAAAAACTGACATTTTTTCTTAAAAAAAATGCCAGCTTTGACAGGCTGGCATTTTATCTATTTTTTGGAAAAAATTATTTTTTTACTGGTTCAGCAGCTGGCGCGTTTTGAACAGGTGCAGCGTTTTGTGCAGGTGCAGTAGTTTCTGGTTTTTCAATGATTTTGGAATCGGTGTCGCTTAATGCACCTCCAAAACTTAAACTGGAAAGCAAGATGAGCACAATCAATACCGTGGCCAATGTCCAGGTGCTTTTGTCCAAAAAGTCGGTTGTTTTTTGTACTCCACCCAACATTTGGGAACCACCAATGGAAGAAGACAATCCGCCTCCTTTAGGGTTTTGAACCATAATTACTACTACCAATAGAAAGCAAACTATTGTTATTAAAACTAAAAAAATTGAAAATGTGCTCATTGTTTATTTATTATTATTTTGTTGTAAAATCTGAATATCCGCAATTCGGTCTGCAAAGAAACTACTTTTTTCTGGATATTTCAAAATTAATATTTCATAAGCTTGAATTGCTTTTTGATATTTTTTTTGTTCCAAATAAACCCGGGCCAAAGTCTCGGTCATCAGGAAGGAAGTGTCCGTTTTATTTGTTTCCACGGGTGCTGGCGAAGGTGTTCCATGATGGGCGGGAGAAATTTTGGGATTGGTTTCGATAAACTTGTCGATCAATTCCGCTTTTTTCTTCTTTTCTTCGTCAATTGGCTTTGTTTCGGGAGGGGTTGTTTTTTCTTTTTCTCTTGTTATGGGCTCAATTCTGGCGAGTTGCAACCATTCCTGGAAGGAGTGTTTTTCGTTGGCCGAAAAATCCAAAGGTTTGCCGATATCCAATTTTTCGACCGCCTTTTTCGTGTTTTCCTCGGCTTCAGAAGCTTCTTTGATGGAGGTGAGAATGGATTGTTCTACCTTGTTTACTTTTGGTTCCAACTTTATTTCGGGTTGGATAACCTCGAAATCGACCACGCTGATGTCCAAGAGTTGCTCTATTTTTTTGTCGTACAAGCCTTTTTGGATGGCCACGAAAGTATCCGAAGTGATGAAGTCAAACAAAACCGTCCTGTCGGTGGTGTGGGCAGCGGTAACTTTTAGGGCATAATTGTACTTGAAACTGTTTTGATTGTAGAGTCCTTTCAAACGCAAGGCTCTGGCGCTTTGGAAATAGGGAAA
>JAGNPF010000029.1 GCA_017989775.1 Flavobacterium sp. | reverse complement strand
AAAATATAAGTTGGTTTTTTTTCATACTGTTTTGATTTGTTGGTTAGTACTTTACAAATCTGCATCAAATATGAAATAAGAACAATACGACGAAATACGTATTTTTTAAAACTGAATTTGAGGAAACCGTTTTTGCAGTTTCACCATTTTATCGTTGAGTTTCGATAAAAACTGTTGGTGACTCGCGGAATTTGGATTGAAAGGTCGGTGAGCCAATCCTTTTTGAATGGTTTCGACTTCTTTCATAATCGAATGACTTTCTTCAGAAATAGAAGTCTCGGAAAATCGTTGCCAAATATAATCTATCGCAACGGAATTGGGGTGAATCATATCCTCGGCATAAAAACGGTAATCACGAAGTTCGTCCATCATTATTTCGTAGGAAGGAAAGTAGATTGCAGATTTTAGATTGCAGATTTCAGATTTCAGGATTTGATGGATTGCGGTAATCAAATGCGCTTTACTCAATTGATTTTCAACAAAACCGTCTTTGAGATGGCGAACGGGCGAAACGGTAAAAATAAAATTGACTTTTGGATTGATTTTCTGGATTAAATCCAAAGTGTTTTGTATTGATTTCTCGATTGTTTCTACCGACAAAATTTCTTTTGAAAATTGTTTTTGGGGGACTTTATGGCAATTGGCAACAATGGTATTGCTCGCCAAATTTCGATACACCCACGAAGTTCCGTAAGTGATGATGATGTGGGTTGCCTCGCTTATTTGTTGGCGAGTTGACTTGACAACGGCATTCAAATGGGCTATTAATTCTTCCTTGTTGGAATTGCTGCAATCTGAATGTGCATCGAAAGAATGCCAACGTTCGTTGTGAAAAAAAACGTCTTCTTCCGAAAACAACTTATTGGAAACGGCAAAGTCAACGAGTTTTTCGATGGCCAAGGGATGAAATAAAATCCCGAACGGATTGCAGGTATTTTGGAACTTGAAATAATCCAATTTCTCGGCCATGTTCACGGCAAAACAAGAGCCCAAAGACACCATTTTGGAATTGTAATCCATTGGATTGTCGCTTTTGGGAATGGAAATTTTGGTTCGGAATTGCATCTATTCTTTTTTACAAAAATAGAATTAATTGTAGAATAATTGCGACTTTAAATGGTTGGAATTCGAACCGCCAAACACGATGTTTTGTGAAACAATTTCAGTTGGATAGCCATTGGAGTTGTATTGGTATTTGCTGTCGATTCTTTTTATGGAAGAAACAACTTGGTCGTCATCCAGATACTCAATAGATGAAGCATGCGTGCCGACTGTCTCGTTATTGGAGGAAATCGCTTTAGAAAAATTCAACAATTTATCGAAGCCCAAAATGTTTTTCAGTGCATTTTTTTTGTAATCGTATTCCAGGTTGATGTTGTTTTGGGCCAAAATTCCTTTTCCGGCATCATCCAAGGTTCTCAGGTCCCTAACCAAGTTTTCGTTTTGAAAATACAAGATTCCGTGATAGTTTTTGACTTCCAGATTATTGGAATCTTTGGTCAGTTTCTCATAGGAAACCGAGCCGTCAGTATTGTGTACATAATTGATCACGTAATTGTCCGAGGAAGTAATTTTGGTCAATTGCCCTTCGGAATACGTATATTCCAATGTATTCAGGTGTTGGCTTGTTTTGTCCAATTCTTCCACTTTCGTGATTAAACTTCCCGTATAATAAAACTTCAAAAATTGATCCGCTTTGTCAATGGACACCAATTTGTTTCCATCATAGGTCAGGATTGTTGTGTTTGAAGTCCCGTCAACCGAAACCTCGACTACCTTTGTCAACATCGAAACCTGTTCAATTGGGTCGCTGGTGCAAGAACAAAGCGTCATTAAAAGTACCGCCACTATCCCAACTATTTCTTTTGCTTTTTTCATAAATTTCATAAACCTCAAAGTCTTTCATCAAATCAAGACTTTAATTTCGTTTACAAATCAACCCCAAAAAAGCAAACGCCACAATATTTTCCGTTACAATCCCAATATTTCGGTTGAACTACTATTCCAAACAAACACCAATAAAAAAACGTGTATTTTTTGAAATTAGTCCAACAATTCGAAATTTCCTTTCAAGCGAATATCCTCCGAAGACGCACCAATCATCAGGTCAAAATCGCCCGGTTCCGACTTGAATTCCAGTTTATCGTTGTAAAAAGACAATTTTTCGTTGTCTATCACAAATTTCACGGTTTTGGTTTCGCCGGCATTCAAATGAATTTTTTGAAAATCTTTCAATTCTTTTATTGGTCTCACCACCGATCCCACTTGGTCACGCAAATACAATTGCACCACTTCTTCGCCGGCATATTTTCCCGTATTGGTGATATTGACAAAAACGTCAATCGTATCCGAATTACCAATTTTATTTTTGGATAATTTTAAATCCGAATAGTTGAAAGTAGTATAACTCAATCCGTGTCCGAAAGGAAATTTGGGACTATTTTTCAAATCAATGTAAGCGGAAACATAATTTGTGGACGTTTCATCCGGTGCCGGTCTTCCCGTATTGAAATGATTGTAATAAATGGGTATTTGCCCTTCTTCTCTTGGAAAAGTCATCGGCAATTTTCCCGAAGGATTATAATCCCCAAACAACACATCGGCTATGGCGTTACCGGCTTCGGTTCCCAACCACCAAGTATATAGAATCGCCGGAACGGTATCGGCAGTGTCATTAAAAACAAGAGGCCTTCCCGCATTGATCAAAACCACCACCGGTTTTCCGGTCGCCTGGATGGCTTTTACCAATTCTTCCTGAACACCCGGTAGGTGAATGTTGCTTTTGCTTTTGGCTTCCCCGCTCATGTTCCAGCTTTCACCAATACTCAAAATCACCACATCGGCCTGATTGGCCACGGCAACCGCTTCGGCAAAACCATCTTTATTCGTTCCGTCCACTTCACAACCTTTGGCATACAATAGTTGAGTATTCTTGCCCAGTTTATTTTGCAATCCTTCCCATTGCGAAACCACATGCTTGTCATAATCCAATCCTGGTAATTCGACCGCCCAAAAGCCCATATTTTGCTTATGTTCTTTTACCAAAGGGCCAATAAAAGCTATCTTTTTCAAGTCTTTGGAAAGTGGCAAAAGATTCTTTTCATTCTTTAGCAACACGACACATTTAGCGGCTACTTCTCTTGCCGTTTTGCGATGCGCCGGATTGTTCAATTCTTTATCTTCCCGTTTTGAATTCGAATATTTGTAGGGGTCGTCAAATAAACCCAATTCAAATTTCTTGCGTAAAATTCTCTTTACCGCATCGTCAATTAATGCCACATCCACTTTACCTTCTTGAACCAAATTGGCCAAATTATGGCGATAGGCATTACTTTCCATGTCCATATCGCTTCCTGCGGTAATGGCACTTAAAGCAGCTTCTTTTTTGTCTTTTGCATAGCCGTGATTGACCATTTCTCCTATCGAACCCCAATCGGAAACCACAAAACCTTGAAAGTTCCATTTGCCTTTCAGGATGTCTCTTTGCAAATATTTACTTCCCGTTGCAGGAATGCCGTTCAAGTCGTTAAATGAATTCATGAACGTGGCGGCTCCTGCGTCTAAAGCAGATTTGAACGGAGGCAAATAGGTTTCCCATAGCATTCTTTCGCTCATGTCGACCGAGTTGTAATCCCTTCCGCCAACGGCTGCTCCATAAGCCGCAAAATGTTTGACGCAAGCCATCACCGAATTCACATCACCCAAATTGGCCTGAAACCCTTTCACCCTGGCATAGGCAATTTTGGAACCCAAATAGGTGTCCTCGCCGGCTCCTTCCATCACGCGTCCCCAACGTGGGTCACGACCGATATCTACCATTGGCGCAAATGTCCAATGAATTCCGCTCGCCGAGGCTTCTATCGCTGCAATTCGAGCACCCAATTCTATTGCTTCCATATCCCAACTGGCGGCTTCGGCCAATGGAATTGGGAAGGTCGTCTTGAATCCGTGTACCACGTCTTGACCAAACAACAACGGGATTTTCAATCGGGATTGCATGGCCAACTCTTGGTATTGTCTGGTGTATTTAGTTCCAATAACATTCAGCATTGAACCTATCAAACCTGCTTTGATTTCAGATTCTTTGTTTGGATTAATCGTGATTGGACCTGTAGCCTGATTGTCACCGGTATATTGGTTCAATTGTCCAATTTTTTCTTCAAGGGTCATTTGCTTCAGTAAAGCATCCACTTTTTGGTCTATTGTTTTGGGTTGTGAAAATCCAAAAAAGAATGCCAATAAAAGTGTGGTGGTTACTATTTTTTTCATCTTTCAAATACTGGTTTTATCGACTAAATTTAATGTTATTTTTTCTAATTATTGAATTAAAAACCTGTTTTTCGTATTGTTTTGATTTAGAAGCGATTTAGACCTTTTTCATTTATTTTAGTTCACAAACCCTTACACAATCAACTATCTGTTTTTGGGAAGTCAATGCTAAATCAACACACCTGTATAATTTTAACCTATTTATTTCACTAAAATATCCTCTAATTCTTCTCGCGGCTTCTAACACTTTAATTATTAGACTTCTAAATACTTATAAAGTATTAATATTGTTTTTAATATTCTTTGTATTTTAGTAAGAGTCAATTTTTGGATGTCAATATTTCTACATAAACTGGCAGATGATCAGACGGATATTTTAAATCCTTGGAGTCGCTCAGAACAGCGAATTTTTTGACTTTGAAGTTGCTGTTTTTCGAAATAAAAATATAATCAATACAGTCTGTTACTGGCTCGTTGTGTTTAAAACCATTGAAAGTTCCAACAGGCCCAAAAGGTTTTTCTTCTGAAATTTCTCTTGTGTCCAGCATCACTTTTTTCAGGGAAACAATTCGGTCTTCATTTGGTTTTGAATTAAAATCACCCATAAAAAACACTGGGACTTTTTGGGTATTTAGTGTCGCTATTTTCGAAAGGATAAGCTGAATTCCGTTTGTTCTGGCCAAATCACCCATATGGTCTAAATGCGTGTTAAAAACCCAAAAAGATTTTTTTGTTTTCAAATCTTTAAACAAGGCATAAGTGCATACCCTGTTGAATGCGGCATCCCAACCTTTGGAAATCACATCAGGGGTTTCTGAAAGCCAAAAAGTGTTGTTTTGCAATACTTTGAAACGCTCTTTTTTATAAAAAATATTCGAAGATTCTCCTTTCCCCAAACCGTTCCTTCCTATACCAATGTTATTATATTGCGACAGGACAGAGGCGATATCAATTGTTTGATTAGGTTTAGCTTCTTGAATGCCAAAAATATCGGGTTCGTAAAATTGCATTTGCGAAGTGAAAAACTCTTTTCGATTCGACCAATTATTTTCTCCATCACTATCAATATCTAAACGGATGTTGTAGGTCATCAACTTTAATGATTGTGCCTGCCCGAAAGTTAGAATAAAAGCAGTCAGTAGTGCCAGAATATATTTCATTTAATTACACTATTATGATTTTGTTAGAAAAAATAAAAATAACAAAAACTAAATGATTATTCTGCTATAAAAAGCAATTGTTTTCATTATCGCTTCTGTCAAAATGAGACAGAAGCAAATAATGAAAAGCTAACTACTAACCAAAAACCATTAATTATATACTCTCACATAATCAATTTCGAAAGTTGAAGACACGAAATTCGGGTCTATGGCTCCTCCAAAATTTCCGCCAATGGCGCAATTCATGATCAAGAAAAAATTCTGGTTGAAAGGTACATTTGCCGAATTGGCGAAGGTTTTAAACAACTGGTTATCCACGTAAAATTTGATGCTGTCTGCCCGCCAATCTATTGAATAGAGATGGAATTCCGTATCGGCATTCGATATTATTGTTGTCGTACCATCGCCTGTTGCTCCTGAATGTCCCGGATAATGGAGCGTTCCATAAATTTTGTTTCGTTGGTTTCCTAGATGTTCCATAATGTCAATTTCACCGCAAGCAGGCCAAGAGGCGGTGTCGATATTGTCTCCCAACAGCCATAATGCAGGCCAAGTTCCACCTCCCACGGGCATTTTGGCCCTGAATTCTACTTTGCCGTATTTGAATGAAAACTTACCTTTACTGAGCAGCCTTGCTGATGTATAACTGCTTCCAAGATAATTTTCTTTTTTGGTAATAATTTTCAAAAAGCCACCTTGAACGATTGCATTATCGGTTCGGTTAGTGTAATATTGGGGTTCGTTGTTTCCCCAACCACCGGCACCTAAATCATATCCCCATTTGTTGCTGTCGGGAGCTCCGTCAACATCGAATTCGTCTCCCCAAATTTGGGAAGTTGCAACAAAAACCACAATCGATTTTGTCGCATCATAATATTTCAAGCCGTTGAATGCCGTGACTTTTATTTCATACGTTTTGGTGCCACTGGCCCTATAAGTGTGGGTAAAAATCCCCGTCTTGGTTTCAATCGTTTCGCCGTCGCCAAAAACAATCTTATAGGATACGCCACTGTTGGGACTTATGTCAAATTTTACTGTACCGCTGCCATTGCCATTGGGCATAGAAGAGGTGGTGCCGACAATTTCAGTGTTGATCACTACATTTATTTGCGTATTATTGGGTATGTTGACTGCGCTGTCTTCTGAGCTGCAACTCAACATAGCCAAGAGCAGCAAGGTTGATGATACCAAAAAAATTTTGACCATTTTCATCATTTTTATTTGAATTATACTTCGAAAAAAACAACAAGAAAGCTTAGCCAATAATGTCTCAACAAGACCATTGGTCAAAGATTATTTCTTTGAAGTGTTTTAAATTAGGATAAAGAAAAGTAGTGGCCAATGGGTAAATTCATTAGTAAAATTCATTTCACGAAACGAATGGTGGGCTACTGTTTAATGGATAAAAAAAAATCAAAAAAGGAAGATTAGAATTTAATCTTCCCTTTTCGAAAACTACTAACTAACTAATAATTACATTGGTTTGAAAACAAATGTCCAACCTGTTGAATTTGCTTCATTTTTATTTAAATAAAGAACCATTTTGGTTGGAGTAAGTTCAACAATTGTATATACACCATCTTTATTACCCGCTGCAGAACCAAGCATATTTGCTCCATCACTAATAATCAATCTTTTACCTGTCACATCCAAAGTAAATTTACCTTTAGTTCCGGTAGCTGTTGCGGTTTCATAATGTGTATAATTTGCATCACCATTTAAATCAAAATGCATTTTACCATTTTGATCACTAGGACCACAACATATTCCCGCATTCCACCAAGCATTCATCGCTGTACTTGGATCATTAGGAGGAGACATAAACCACCATAATGGGCCGTCACCATTTGCCGCAGGATTATCTTTATAAAAAACCCAAGTTTTACCTTTAACTGCATCTGTTCCCAACAAGGCACCCCATTCAGGCGGAACAGGATGATCCAACTTGTTAATAGTCACGGAAACCTTTTTTTCAAATAATTCTGCCCCCAAAGTGCCTCTATATACAAAATCGAAAGTCCCCATAACTGGAAAAATAACTGTCGATCTGTTTGTTAAAGCTTTTCCTATTATGTAATTCCAATGACCACTAATTCCTGTGGTAAGCATTTCAAGTTTGATTTCATTACCGCCTGAAGTGGTATTTGTGGCTTTAAGTTCAACACCATCAATACTGTTGCCATTCGTTAAATTCTGTTCTTCAACAATTGGATCGCAGGCCGAAAAAAACAGCATAACCAAAGCAAGAACAACATATAATATTTTAATATTTTTCATGATTATAATTTTTTATTAATAGTTGTTAATTATTACCAACCTGGATTTTGAGTGTAAACTCCATTTGACAATCTAATTTCCGTTTCTGGAATTGGCATCAACCCTTTGGTCTCTGGTCTATATTTTACACTGTAAACAACATCTGACCCTGAATTTCTCACTGGAAAAGAATCGTTGAAGGCTGTGGTAACATCACCCCAACGCACCAAGTCAAACCAGTGCAAACCTTCAAATGCCAATTCTTTTAAACGCTCGTCTTTAAGAGCCTCCAATGAATAGCCTACTGGCAACAGTCCTGCCCTGGCTCTTACGGCATTTATGCCGGTAGCTGTTTTGGTAATTTCGGAATGCATCAACAATACATCGGCATAACGCATGTAGATAAAATCCTGGGCGTGCATCAATTGCATATCGGTGTTAGACCAGTTGTACATTTGAACAAACATACCCACGTTGCTACCGGCTGCATTTGGGTGTTGGATAGAGGTATATTTTTTGTTCCAATATCCCGTTTCATGATCGCCTTTGTCGCCTTTGTAACCATCTGTTCCTTGTTCCGCTTTTCCAACTTGGAGGATGGAGCCTACTTTTCTAGGATCGGCATCGGACCAATTGTTCCATAATTTAGGACTTACCGGACACATTCCCCAACCTTCTCCGAAAGGCACCAATGAGGAGTTACCACGCAATGCATTAAACAAAGCCAATCGGTTGGTGTACATTGGCCCATTGGTCCAGTTCCAATCTCCAAAAGAGAATCTTTGAACAAACATCGTTTCCAAGTTTCCTGTACCGAAAGTCGGTTTGGCACCATCTTGTCCCACCCACGACAAATTTTCGGTTGCTGCCCAAGGCAACACGGTTTTACCGGCGCTTTTGTTTACATAAGAATAAGGCCATAGGTTTCTGAAATCGGAAGCCAAAGTATGACCGCTGTTGCTTATGCAATCATTTAAATAGCCCGCAACATCAGTAGCGCTCAATGTTTTCCCATCCACCAATGGTAAATCCGTGGTGGCTTTTTGTTCGATGTTGGGCATGTAACCGGTATAAAACAAGTACACACGCGCCATATAAGCTTCGGCAACCCATTTGTTGGCATGTCCATAACTTTCGGTCGGGATGCTTGGAAATGGTGTGGCTGGCAATGACTCAATTGCCGCTTTTAAATCAGTGGCAATTTGTACAAAAGTTTCAGTATAGCTCGACCTTCCAACGGTTCTGTCCGCATCAAGCGAGTTGATTAATGGAACACCTCCAAAAAGCTTGGCCAATCTAAAGTTGAAGAATGCCCTCATGAACAAAGCTTCCCCAATGGCTTGTTTTTTGAATTTATCTGCTTCTTCAACAGTTGGGAAGTACTTTGAAAAATCAGCTGCTGGTGTTTTCTCGATAATCGCATTGGCTCTTGTTATTCCATAATACGATTGCACCCACACATCACGATAGGTATCTTCCAGAGGGTCTTCGAAATTATCGACCCATTTGGCGGCTTTGTCATCTGGACCACCACCACCTAACATCATATTGTCCAATAAATTGGCAACCATTTGCTCTTCGCTCATCGCATTTTGAACATAAATGGCATTGTAAACACCCGACATAGCTTCGGTAATGTCCGTAGGTGTTTTATAAAAATTCTCCGAATTTTTTCCGTAAAGATTCTCGGAATCCAGGTAGTCCGAACAACTTGTTGTTACAAGAGTTGCTGAAATGGCTACTATATATATTAATTTTTTCATTGTCTTTGAGTTTTTATATTAAAAATCAGCACTTAATCCAAACATCACTGTTCTTGCTTGAGGATACAAGCCTAGGTCAATTCCTGAAGCCCAACTGGCATCGTGTCCAAAAC
>JAGNPF010000321.1 GCA_017989775.1 Flavobacterium sp. | reverse complement strand
AAGGCAAAACTTCCTTGAGTCAAGTTTATGCTTTGTGGCCAGGGCATCAGATTTAGTTGCTCTGTTTTTATCTGGGCATTGGCCAGAAAACTGGAAATGAAAAAGATGAAAATGTATTTCATGTCGTATAATTTTTTTTAACGATTAGATTGGGCATTCGCTTTTATTAATCGCTTAATAATTTGAATATAAAAATTTTACATTCTGTTTGCGTTCCTGCAAGGTTTCCAAAACCTTGTAGGTTTATATATTATTTGATTAAATACCTACAAGGTCAAAAAAAGACCTTGCAGGATTATACAATTTTAATATTCAAAACGTTTGAAGGCTTCGATGGCTTCGTATTCGGCAAGGCCTAAATCATCATACAATTTTGCGGTATGCTTGTTGCGATCTTCGGCTCTAACCCAGAATTCTCGAGAGTCATTTCCTTGAAACATCACTCGGTCTTTTTGGGATTGATGGTACAAAATAGCGGCTCTCTTGAGCATTACCTCATCTGGACTCAACGGCACGGCCATGTCAATTTCGTGGACATCCCATTCGTGCCATGCACCTCTGTACAACCACAACCAGCAATCGTTCATGTAAGGTTCCGGTTTCAGTTTTTTCAAGGCAGCAAAAATCGCGTTTAGACAAACTTCATGCGTTCCGTGTGGATCGGCCAAATCGCCTGCGGCAAAAATTTGGTGCGGTTTTATTTTGGCTATAATGTCTGCCACAAGATTGATGTCTTCCTCTCCTAGTGGATTTTTCTTGATTTGTCCCGTTTCGTAAAAAGGCATGTCCAAGAAATGGGTGTTTTCGTCTTTCAATCCAATGTGTCTCACAGCGGCATAAGACTCTCGTCTTCTGATCAAACCTTTCAACTTTCGAACTTCCAAGGAATCAATTTGATTCTCCGATTTGTTTTTCAAGAAATTGATAATGCCTCGAAAATCAACTTTACATTCATCATCGGCTACATAATCGTTGCAAACTTCGGCGAATTTCAAGGCTTCATCGTCTGTAACGGCAATGTTACCGGAAGTTTGATACACCACATGCACCTCGTGTCCTTGTCTAATCAATTTTGAAAAAGTTCCTCCCATGGATATCACGTCATCGTCTGGATGCGGACTAAAAAGTATGACTCTTTTTTTGGCAGGATTGGCTCTTTCAGGCCTGTTGCTGTCGTCCGTGTTTGGTTTTCCTCCCGGCCAGCCCGTAATGGTGTGTTGCAAAACATTGAACATGTTGATGTTCAAATCATAAGAAGACCTATCGCCTGCGGCCAATAAATCGGACATTCCATTATTGTTGTAATCCCTGTCGGTCAATTTCAATATGGACTGATTGGTTTGTTGGCACAACCAAACAATGGCCTTGCTTTTTAATTCCTGTGTCCAGATACATTCGCCAACCAACCAAGGCGTCTTGAATCGGGTCAACTCCGAAGCGGCAGCTTGATCCAAGACAAAGGAGGCATTGCCGTGATTTTGCAAAAACGTGGCAGGAACTTCGGAAGTGATGTCGCCTTGAATAGTTCTCTTGATGACATCGGCCTTGTTTTGTCCCCAAGCCATCAACACGATTCTTTTGGAACGAAGAATGGTGGAAACTCCCATCGTTATGGCTCTTTTTGGCACGTTGTCGATTCCGTTGAAATCGGACGAAGCATCGACTCTGGTGATGTGGTCCAAAGTAATGATTCGGGTTCCCGAGTTGATGTGGGAACCAGGCTCGTTGAAACCCACGTGACCTGTACGACCAATTCCCAACAATTGGAAATCGAGTCCGCCGGCATTTTTGATGTTCATTTCATAATCAATGCAATATTGATTCAAATCTTCAAAAGCCACGCTTCCATCGGGAATGTGTATGTTTTCTGGATTGATGTCGACATGATTGAAAAGATGCTGGTGCATGAAATGGAAATAACTTTGATTGTTTTCCTTTGTCATTGGATAGTACTCATCCAAATTGAAAGTAATCACGTTCTTGAAACTAAGACCTTCCTCCTTGTGCATTCGCACCAATTCTTCATACACTTTTATGGGAGAAGAACCGGTAGCCAACCCAAGCACGCAAGTTTTGTTTTTCTCTTGCTTGGATTTGATTAATTGAGCAATTTCCTGCGCCACAATTAGGGAAGCTTCGCTGGAATTTTTAAAAATTTCGTTGTGAATTTTTTCAAATCGGGTTTCTTCAAATTGCCCAGCCGTCTTAAAGCTAATATCCTTGACTATGGTTTTTAAAGTTCTCATGTTGTATGTGTTTGTTTGTTTTTATTTTTTTTAATCCAGACAGCTTGCTGTAAACTGTCTGGAATAAAATAATGACTATTCTTAATTCTGAATAATTTCTACATCTTTATCCCACCAAAGTCTTGTTCCGCCATTGTCCGGACCTCCCAACAAAGGAAGTGCCGAGGCAACACCTTGAGGGTTTCCTGCTTTTTCGGAATCAACAAAATTTACCCTGCGAATTCCCAAGGCCGAATCGATGGTTCCGGCACTGGCGTTTACAAGCACAGGAAACAATTTAGGGAAACCGGTTCTTCTGTATTCCGACCAGGCTTCTTGTCCTTCCGGGAAGTTGGCAATCCATTTTTGGGTGATGATTTGTTGCAATTGCACTTTTTTGGTGGCTGAAGCATCGTATTTCACGGGAACCAAATTTACTGCTGTACCATTGTTGCCTGCAGCCACTGGATCAACATAATTTTTAGGCAAATTGGTTGAAGCCAAATAAGTTGCCACTCCAGAAACACCGTGTTGTTCGAATGAAGCCGCAACGCCTTCTTCGTATAAACTTTGGGCAGTACCTGTTCCCATATTCCAACCTCTCAATTTTCCTTCAGCTCTCAAGAAATAAATTTCGGAAGTGCTCATCCAAACGGTAGCTTTAATATTTACCGATGAAAAATCTTGGCGATCTGATTTGTTGGCAATTTGAATCCCGGTGCGAATGCCTTTGTATTCACCCGGAAATTGTTTGGAAGTCAAGAAAAATGCGGATAACCTTGGGTCGTTGTAACCACCCATAATAGATTCCATATCGGCCGACATCTTGATGTCGCCCCAACCTTGGCTAATGTCAGAAATAGGATTGC
>JAGNPF010000320.1 GCA_017989775.1 Flavobacterium sp. | reverse complement strand
CGTTTGTCCACGATGAGCACCTTGTTTTTTTGGATGGATTTAATGTGCGCCAAATTGACAATATAGGAACGATGAATCCTGGAAAAACCTTTGTGAGCCAAACTGTTTTCCAATTTTATCAAACTCATCAAGGTCAAGACATACTTTCCATCGATGGTGTAAATTTTCACGTAGTCTTTCAATCCTTCGACAAACAAGATATCGGCATAATTGATTTTGACATTTTCGTATTCTGCCCTGACGAACATAAAATTGTTGGATTCGTCCGCGACACCAAGGACAGGAGCTGTATTTTGGACAACTTCAGCAGGCGTGAAATCGTGTTGCGCCCGAACGACTGCTTTCAAAAATCGATTAAAAGGAATGGGTTTGACTAAATAATCGACGGCACCAAAATCAAAACCCTCGACGGCATAATTGGAATATGCCGTGGTAAAAATGATTAATGGCTTCTTGTCGATGGCTTTTATGAAATCGAGACCCGTAAAATGAGGCATTTCGATGTCCAAAAAAATCAAGTCAACCTCCGTTTTGTTGATGGCGGAAATGGCATCAATCGCATTGTTGAAGGTGTTTACCAGTTCCAAGGATTCCACCTTGCCCACGAAATCTTTGAGCAAATCGACTGCCAATGGTTCGTCATCAATAATTATGCATTTCATGTTTTTAATTAATTGGAGTTTGAATTTGATCTAATTTCAAGTTTAAATGTACCGAATAAATTTGGTCTTTTTCGACAATGGTGAGAATATGCGAATCAGGATATAATAATTTCAGTCGGCTCTTGATGTTGCTGATGCCAATACCCGAATTTTCGGCATCGCACTCAAATTTTTCGACCCGATTTTCGACCCAAAAGTCCAAAACATTTCCTTCGATTTGAATTTTGATTTTCACGTGCGTGTTTCCCTTGTAATCCGTTCCGTATTTGAAGGCATTTTCGATAAATGAAATCAGCAACAAGGGTTCGATGAACTTGTTCTTGGTTTCGCCGTGAACATTGACATAGATGTTTTCGACATTGTTCAAACGCAGTTTTTGCAACTCGATATAGTTCTGGATGTAATTGATTTCCTTTTCCAGCAAAACTGTTTTGTTGTCGGTTTCATACAACATATAGCGCATCAATTCCGAGAGGGTGACAATGGCATCGGGAACCAAATCCGATTTTTTGTGTGCCAAGGAATAAATGCTGTTCAAGCTGTTGAACAAAAAATGAGGATTGGTCTGCTTTCTCAAATAAATGAGTTCTGCCGTGGTTCTTTGCGACTCCACAAACATTTTGTGTTGCTGGTTACTGAAATATTCCGTCAGAATCCTGATTATGGTACTGATGGCAATAATCAACAAGTAGAAAACTGCCGGTGCAACTTTGAAAAACAACGGCTCCTTTTTTTTGAACATTCTATTTTCGATAATTTCTTTTCCAGCGGCATCAAAAATTTTGGGACGCACCATTTCCTTGAATTCGGGCATAAAATAGTATGTCCTAACGACCATAAAAAGGGTTATCAAAACAATTAGAATTGCAAAATATTCCAAATGCTTTTTTTCCAAAAGCAGGTTGGGAACCAAATAAAAATAGTTCAAATAAAAGAGTGCTATTCCCGTAGCCCATTGCACGAAAAAGTCATTGCCTATCTTGAACGGACTTTCGTAAAACTGCATCAATGAGGCGAGAATGAAGAAAAACCAAATAAACAGGTGCAATATTATTTGGCTTTTTGAATTGTTTTTTAACGAACTGACATCCATTTAAAGCGATATTTCCAATAAAATTAAATCTTTTTTAGCTATCGTGGGTGATAAATTTTGTTTTATTCGTTCCACTACCCAATTTCCAACCTTCACTGCGTCGGCTTCACTTTTGAAACTTATTTTCTCCGAGACCGTTGGAATCACGGATTGCTTGATTAACGTTTTGTCGTTTATTCCTATCGTGTATCCCCAACCTCCATTGGTTTTGAAGGATTTCACTTCAAATTCCGCAGATTTCCGGCAGGAAACCAGAAGCAATAAAACAACTATTATTTTTATGAATTTCATTTTAGATTTAAGTTAAGAGATTTTTAAATGTTGATTAACGATTCTTGATTGCAGATTTTTGTATAATAAACTAAAATTTCACAGAGTTTCACACATCTAACCCGATAGCGCATAGGCGAAGCAAATCAAGAATCGTTACTCTAAAATCTGCAATCTAAACTCTTTTTAATCATTGTCCACTTGCTCGTCATTGGGTTTGAATTCCAACAAATCGTCAAAGTAGCTTGTCCCCGACCGCCCCAGCATCAGGTATCCTTTATTGTTTGCAGCCAAACCAATGGCGTCAATCCTTCCGGAAGCTTCCAGCGAAGTTTTTTCCGTCCAAAGATCGGTTGTGGGATTGTACTGCCAAACCGAAGTGGAATTGTCCCCACAAACCAAATAGCCCAAACCGTTGATGACGAAACTGCTGGCATTGGCTCTTAGCAGTGCATAATCCTCGTTGTATTCGTCTTCATCTCCGTTGTTGATGTCTCTTTTTTTGGTCCAAACTTCGGTGGTGCCGTCAAATTCCCAAAAATCATATTGCAAGACGTTGTTGCTGATTCCCGTACCAAAATAAGCCTTGTCGTTGATTACAAAAACGGTGGCATTCCTGCGCTTGTCGCCTCCAAATCCCGAAGACTGTGTCCAAGTGTCGGTCGATGGATTGTATTGGTAAAAATCTTTTAGATAATTTCCGTCGTATCCCGTTCCAAAATAGGCTTTGCCGGCCACTTGAAAACCAACGGCTCCATAGCGCGCCGAACCCAAGAAATCCGATTTCTTTGTCCAAACATTGGTCGATGGATTGTATTCGTAAAAATCCTTGAGACGATTGGTACCATCATAACCCAATCCTACATATCCTTTTCCGCCAAGTTCAAATCCCGAGGCAGTACTTCGTTTCACGCCTATAAAATCGGCTTTTTGCTCCCAATAATCGCCATCCGAATTATAAACCCATAAATCATTTAGGTACACATCTCCAGTATATCCTGTAGCAACATAAGCTAGATTTCCAATGACAAAACCTACAGCGCTTGATCTGGCGGGACCATCAAAAGATGATC
>JAGNPF010000319.1 GCA_017989775.1 Flavobacterium sp. | reverse complement strand
CGGTTGGTTTGGCAATGATCGCCAAGTCGTATTTTTGCAATGCGTCCAAGCTTCCTGTCGGGTTTTTGGCCACCGAATCCAGGGTGAATGGGCCAATGTGGTAACTTTCCCGAACTTGCATCAAAAATTTGGCAATTTGCAGTTCGTGTAGTTCGCCGTTTCCTTTGATGATGGCGACTTTCTTCTTTTTGCCTTTCGTGATTTTATTGATGGCATCGGCAATGGAATATTCCAGATGTTGCACCGAACCCACCACTTTTTCGGTCGTCGAGGCTCCCATGATGTTTTTCAACAAGGGGATGTTGACTTCCTTGTTGTCGTAAACGGCAATCGCCCAAGGAAAAACCATTTCCTGCGATTGTTTTCCTTTGTCGTCAACGGTGATGTTTATTGGCGTAAGCCCTTTTAGATATAACTCCTTGATGTTGTCCATGCTTTCTTCTTCGTTTTCCAAAGGACTGACGAATTCGAAAATAATATTCTTGTTGTAGGCTTGGAATTCTTCGAACAAATCTCGGGTTTCGCCTTGTAAACGCTTGAACTCGGCCGGTAAATCGCCTTGTAAATAAATTTTTACGTACAAAGGATTTTGAACCTGTTCGATGATGTTCAAGGAGGTTGGCGAAAGCGTGTATCTTTTGTCCTTGGTTAAATCGAAACGGTGGAAAAAATAGCCGCTGACCACATTTAAAACCAGTAAAAAGGCAATGAGAATCAATAACGATTGGATGTTTTTTTTCTTGGAAGTTGTCATTACGATTTAATGGATTTTAAATTATAAACAGTAAATGAAAGAAACAAGACAGTGATGCTCACGAAATAAACCACGTCACGTGTGTCAATCACGCCACGCCCCATGCTCTTGAAATGATCCTGCATTCCAAAAGCTGCAATTAGCCCTTGAAAACTGGGTAAAATGGTTGCCACACTTTCGAATCCAAAGTAAAAAAAGAAACACAAAAACACGGAAACGATAAAAGCCACGATTTGATTTTCGGATAGGGTGGAAGTGAAGATTCCAATGGCGGAATAGGCCGCAATCAGGAACAACAATCCAAAACAAGAACCCATCGTGCTGCCCATGTCGAGGTTGCCTTCGGGCGAACCCAAACCTGAAATGACCCAAACGTAAATAAATGTTGGGATAATTGCCATGACAATCAACAGCATCGAACCCAAGAATTTTCCGTTGACGATTTGCCAAATGCTCAAGGGTTTGGTCAGCAACAATTCCAATGTTCCCTGCTTTTTTTCATCCGAAAAACTGCGCATGGTTACCGCCGGAATCAAGAAAATAAGAATCCACGGAGCCAAAGTAAAAAACGGGCTCATATCGGCAAAACCGCTGTTCAGGATATTGTATTCCCCTACGAAAACCCAAAGGAACAAGCCATTTCCAATCAGGAAAACGGCAATCACCAAATAACCGATTGGCGAACCGAAAAAGGATTTTATTTCTCGTAATACTATTGATTTCATTAAAAGGTTTGTTGTTTATTGTTCATTGTTTATTGTTGAAAAACTGACCACTTATTACTGCAAACTGGCTATTTTGTCAACGCTCCAAGCTTCGGGTTTGCCGTTGAATAACTTCTTTGTAAATGCCCAAACTTCGTTGAAAAACTCCGATTTTCTGTAATTTTCCAAATCTTCTTCCGTTTCCCAATAACTGTACGTAAAGAAAACACATTGGTTGTTTTTGTCTTGATACAGCTCCAGTAAACGGTTTCCCGTTGCGTTTCGTATTTTGTCTTTTATCAATTCAAAGTTTTCCAAAAAAGCCGGAATGTTTTCTTCGGCGAAGGACATTTTTACTATTCGTATGAACATTGTCTTTGATTTAGATTATTCTAATTCTAATTGATTTTGGATTACTTTGACTATAATAACGGACATTAATTATATTTCAACTACAACTCTTCTATCATCTATTAGCCGAACAACTGCTGTTATCCATTGGCCTCTGTCATAATTATCTAATTCTTTTTTAGTAATTGGACTCTTTAAATTTTGACTTTCATAAAAAGATTGATTCATAATATAAAAATCATTTTCGTTTTCATCGAATAATTTAAAAAGCCAATTGTATTTTGTTGTAAAATTTGTTTCAATTATTCTTAATCTCATATTTTTACTTTAACTAAAAATAATATTTATCACATCCCTATAATTCAATCCCAACAAACTATTTGCCGATCCCACTTTCGACGGATTGCTCCTGAAAATCGCTATTTCCAGAAAACCGGCTTCGTTGAAAATGGCCAATTTTTCGCCTTCATAATATTTGATGGGGTATTTGTCGGAACTCGCAATCGCGGAATAATTGGGCAGAATCGTTTTGATGTTTTTGGTCCTCAAGACAATTTCATAAGGTCTGCCCTTGGCCACTTCCAGGAATTGTTTTTTGGAAATATTGGTCACCGCATTCCCAAAATGGTCAATGTAAATCACGTATCCTTTTATCGAATTTCCGTCATTGGCAGGAATAGCTTGCAAATCGGTGACATGTTTGATGGTTTTTATTTCCTTGCCAACCACGTTCAGCAAACCGCCTTTGGCAATGTGGCAAGCCACTTTCACGAAAACATCCAAATCGGTGGCATCGATGGGCAAACGGTCGTGAATGTTGATGGTGACTATTTTTTGGGGAACAATTTTTTGTGTCAGCATGCTCAAAATGCCGTTGTCGGCGGCAATGAAATAATGATCGTTCCATTGCATCACGATATGTTGGTTTTCTTTGTTCATTTCCAAATCCACGCCGATGAGGTGTACGGTGCCTTTTGGAAAACTGGAATAAGCCGCCCCGATAACGTAACTGGCTTCTACAGTGTTGAATGCGTCAATGTGATGCGAAATATCAATAATGGTAGCCTCGGGATACTCGGATAAAATTTTCCCTTTCAAAGCACCAACAAAGTGGTCTTTCAAGCCGTAATCGGTGGTCAGGGTAATTATTGACATAAAATTGTTTATAAATAAAACGAAAACAGAAACGAAAACTTATTAAATTTGAGAAACGCAAAGCTAATAAAATAACCTTATTTATTAATAAAAACTATATCCATCTTGAACGAAAGAATCATCGAGCTCATAGAC
>JAGNPF010000028.1 GCA_017989775.1 Flavobacterium sp. | reverse complement strand
TGAATTTGAAAAGTGTTTTTAATGTAATAACTTGAATTTTTTTAAAATATTATTAAATAAAAAACCCGATAGCCTTTTTAGTTTTTGGGTTTTTTTTGGAGCGATTTGCCAGTTCTTGGTTTTTATGTTTTTTTAATTTTTGTGAACTTGTAGCAGTTATTGGCTATGGTTTTTGTTTATAGGTTAATTATATAACTTTTGATAATTATTATATAATGCTTTATACGTATGTGAGCGGTATCTTCATTGAAAATTAAAATTAAGATTATGAAAAAAATTATTGTTTTTACAATGTCCTTATTCGCATATTGTATTTCATCAGCACAAGAAGTAAAAACCACCATTATTATTGATTCAGCCCAAGTGAAAATGGACGCCAGCAAAATAATAATTGAAGATAGAAAAGCGCAATTAAAATCGGATGAAAGAGATCAAAAAGATATTAGAAATGAACAAAAAACGGCTGATAAAGAGTCAACTATGGAAAGAAATGAATTAGCTGACAAACAAAAGCAACTTAAAAGAGACCAAAAAGCGGTTCAACGAGAAAACAGAAGCATTGAAAACAATAATAAAAGGCTCAATAAAGCTAATGCTTTGGAAATTAAACTAAATCAAAAACTCATCAAAGCCAACAATGATTTAGTCAAAACGCAGTCTAAGTTTGAAAGAGTAAAAGGCAAAGGAATATTAACTCCTGTTGAAACCAGTGAATATGAGTTAAAAATCACCAAAAAACAACTCAAAGTCAGGGAAATAGAGGAAGATATTGCAAATAATAAGCAAATTAATTAAGGCGAATTCCTATTTTTACATCTATGTTTTTTTTAAAATAATCACAAAATAGCCCATTGATAAAAGCAATATTTTATCTTTGCCTCATACAAAATCACTATGGAATTAAAATT
Organism: Flavobacterium sp.; assembly: GCA_017989775.1. Lineage (GTDB taxonomy): Bacteria > Bacteroidota > Bacteroidia > Flavobacteriales > Flavobacteriaceae > Flavobacterium. The sequence goes on along the minus strand of JAGNPF010000028.1, from coordinate 8,675 downwards.
AACGCGTCCCATTTGCTTTTTCGACCTGGAAACCACCGGAATTGATGTTGCCAAAGATAGAATCGTTGAAATAGCAATCTTCAAGGTTTTTCCCAACGGAAATAAAGAAAGTAAAACATGGTTGGTCAACCCGACCATTCCAATTCCTCCACAATCTACCGCCATTCACGGAATCAGCGATGAAAAAGTAGCTAATGAGCCTACTTTTAAGGAATTGTCTTCGCAGATTTACAATATGATAAAGGATGCGGATTTAGCTGGATACAATTCAGATCGTTTTGATATTCCATTATTGGCAGAAGAAATGCTTCGTGCTGGAGTAGATTTCGATATGAAAAATAGAGTTTCTGTAGATGTTCAAACCATTTTTCATAAAATGGAAGAAAGAACCTTGAGCGCGGCATTAAAATTTTATTGTGGGCAAAGTTTAGAAAATGCCCATTCAGCCGAAGCTGATACAATGGCAACTTATGAAATTATGAAAGCCCAATTAGACCGTTATCCAGAATTGGAAAACGACATGAAATCGCTTTCGGAATTTACAACTAGAAAGAAAATCGCCGATTTTGCGGGAATGATAGCCTTTGATGCGGATAATGACGAAGTTTTTACCTTCGGAAAACACAAAGGAGTAAAAGTTGACGTGGTTTTGGAAAATGAACCGGGCTATTTCAGTTGGATTCAAAATGCCGATTTTCCTTTGTATACCAAAAAGGTGTTGACGGGCATTAAATTAAGAAAATTGAACACGAAATAAGTTTGTTGTTTGTGGTTCATGGTTTGTCAGCGCAACCATAAACCATAAGCTAAAAACCATAAACTTGCAAGAATGAAAATAATCTGCATCGGTAGAAATTATGTCGATCATATCGCGGAATTGCAAAACGAAAAACCGTCGGAGCCCGTTATTTTTTTGAAACCCGATTCGGCCATTTTGTTGAAACAGCATCCCTTCGTGATTCCTGAATTTTCAAACGACATTCATCACGAAATAGAGCTAATCGTCAAGATCAACAAGGTTGGCAAATACATCGACACCAAGTTTGCGCATAAGTATTATGACGAAATTAGTGTGGGAATCGACTTTACGGCCCGTGATTTGCAAAAAGAATTAAAAGAAAAAGGATTGCCGTGGGAAAAGGCGAAAGCGTTTGACGGTTCGGCGGTAATAGGTGATTTTTTGCCCAAAAGTCAATTTAATTCATTAGAAAATATTACATTTGAATTGACCAACAACAATAAAACGGTACAAAAGGGCAATACGGCTCACATGTTGTGGAAAATTGATGAGCTAATTTCTTTTGCTTCTCAATATTTTACTTTAAAAATAGGTGATATTATTTTTACTGGAACTCCAGCAGGTGTGGCAGTCGTGAAACCGGATGACGTTTTGGAAGGGTTTTTAGAAGGAAACAAACTATTTAGTATACAAATAAAATAATGGCACTACATTACAACCTAGCAAAAGTGTACGCACTATCAGATAACGATCCCGAATTTGTCCTGCAAATAGTGACTTTGTTCGTTACCGAAGTTCCCGACGATTTGGCTCAAATAAAGGAAGGAATCAAGAAAAAAGACCATAAGCACGCTTATGCTTATGCCCATAAAATCAAACCTACACTAGATTTGTTGGGTTTAAAAGTGGCTTTCGAAGAAATTCTTCAAGTGGAAGCCTGGACAAAAGCCGAGGGTGAAAAGAAAGAAATCAAGGAAACCTTCAAAAGTGTCAAAAACCAAGTGGAAGACGCCGTGAAAGAGTTGAAAAAAGACTTTGACTTGTAGGCAAGTTTTTTTCTGCAACCAAAAATTCCATAATTTCCAATTCAAATTCCAAAAATGAAAGCAGCCATAGTTACTATAGGCGACGAAATTCTCATAGGGCAAATTGTCGATACCAATTCCGCTTTTATAGCCAAGTCATTGGACAGGATTGGGGTTGAGGTTCACGAAATGATTTCCATCAGTGACGACAAACAGCATATTCTCGATACTTTCCAGAAATTTCAAAACAAAGTCGATTTGGTCCTGATTACGGGCGGACTTGGGCCAACCAAAGACGACGTGACCAAGAAAACGTTCTGCGATTATTTCGAAGACGAATTAATTGTTGACCAAGCGGTTCTTGCCCACGTAACCAAGTTGATTGAAGGCTTTTACAAACGAACCATCACCCAAATCAACAAGGATCAGGCTCTCGTTCCTTCAAAATGTACCGTGCTTCACAACGAAGTGGGAACGGCACCGGGCATGTGGATGAAAAAAGAAAACACCGTTTTTATTTCGCTTCCGGGAGTTCCTTTTGAAATGAAATACTTGGTCGAAAACGAAATCATTCCAAAAGTGGTTCGGGAATACAAACGTCCTTACATTCTACATAAAACCATTATGACGTATGGTCGTGGCGAAAGTGCGGTGGCCGAGCAAATTGAGGACTGGGAAAATAATTTGCCGGAATTCATAAAGTTGGCCTATTTGCCTGCGCCGGGAAGAGTGCGACTGCGTCTTACGGCAAGAGGAACCGACAAGGAGTTTTTGGAGAAATCCATCGAGGAAAATGTGGTTTCCTTGACGGGGATAATAGGCGACATCATCGTTGGTTTTGATGATGATGAAACGCTTGAAACAGTCGTGGGAAGACTTTTGAAGAAACAAAAAAAGACTATTTCCACTGCCGAAAGTTGTACAGGAGGCAATATTGCCCAATTATTGACTTCTGTTTCCGGAGCGTCCAGTTATTTTAAAGGCAGTGTGGTTTCGTATGCTACTGAAACGAAAATTTCGGTTTTAGGACTTTCGGAAGAATTAATCCATAAATACTCTGTTGTAAGTGCCGAAGTGGCAAAGGAAATGGCTATCAATATCAGAAATATGATGAAAACTGATTACGGTATTGCCACCACAGGGAATGCCGGACCGACAAAAGGAGACTCAAATGCCGAAGTTGGATCTGTTTTTATAGCATTGGCAACACCAAATGAAGTGATTGTTGAAGAATTTAATTTTGGCCAACCCCGTGAAAAAGTGATAGATAGAGCCACGAACAAGAGCATGGAAATCTTGCGGAAAGAAATTTTAAAAAATGTCTCATAATTTTTTTGCTTCATCCGTTTATTTTTCTTTTCTTTGCACCCTGATTTTGAATAACGATAAAAATTAAGCATAATGTCTAGAGTTTGTGACCTTACAGGTAAAAGAGCGATGGTAGGAAATAACGTTTCTCACGCTATGAATAAAACTAAGAGAAAGTTTTCTGTGAACTTAGTTAAAAAGCGTTTTTATCTTCCTGAAGAAGATAGATGGATTACTCTAAGAGTAGCAGCATCTACGGTAAAAACAATTAACAAAAATGGAATCGCTGCGGTTTTGAAAAAAGCTCAAGCAGAAGGATTTATTAAATAATCCAATCCTAAAATATATATCAAGATGGCAAAGAAAAGTAAAGGAAATAGAATCCAGGTAATTTTAGAATGTACTGAACACAAAGCATCAGGTGTTGCAGGAACTTCAAGATACATCACTACAAAGAACAAAAAAAATACTCCAGATAGATTAGAGATTAAAAAATTTAATCCAATCTTGAAGAAAGTAACTGTTCATAAAGAAATTAAATAATTAGAGATTTTAATACAATCCCTGTGCTTGCATTAGAGATTAATTAAAACATAAAAAAACATTTAAATCATGGCAAAGAAAACCGTAGCATCGTTACAAACAGCTTCCAAGAGATTGTCAAAAGCCATCAAAATGGTGAAATCTCCTAAAACTGGTGCATATACATTCGTGGAATCTATTATGGCTCCTGAAGCAGTTGATGAATTCTTGAAAAAGAAATAATCCAAATAGCATTTATAGAAAAGCTACTTTCAAACGGAAGTAGCTTTTTTATTTATATATTTGTCTATCAAATTTTAAGAAGCACAACATTCGGCATTCTTTGAATATTTCACAAGAAATCCATAACCATAAAGTACAATGAGTTTTTTTAAAAAATTATTTTCTTCAGAAAAAAAAGAAACTTTGGACAAAGGTCTAGAGAAATCAAAAACATCTTTCTTTTCCAAATTGACCAAAGCCGTTGCCGGGAAATCCAAGGTGGACGACGAGGTATTGGACAACCTGGAAGAAATCCTGGTTTCCTCGGACGTGGGAGTCGATACCACTTTGAAGGTCATTACCCGAATCGAAAAACGCGTTGCCGAAGACAAATTTCTTGGAACCGACGAACTCAACCAGATTCTTCGAGAAGAAATAGCGGGTTTGCTTTCTGAAGTTGATGCTGGCGAAGCCACCGAATTCGTGATTCCAGTCAACACAAAACCTTATGTTTTGATGGTTGTGGGAGTCAATGGTGTTGGAAAAACGACCACTATCGGGAAATTGGCTTACCAATTCAAAAAAGCAGGATACAAAGTGGTGCTTGGAGCAGCCGATACTTTTCGTGCCGCCGCCATCGACCAATTGCAAATTTGGGCTGACAGAGTGGGGGTATCCATCGTGAAGCAAAACATGGGAAGCGATCCCGCTTCCGTGGCTTTCGACACCTTGCAATCGGCCGTGGCGCAAAATGCCGACATCGTCATCATTGACACGGCAGGTCGTTTGCACAACAAAATAAACCTGATGAACGAGCTGACCAAAGTAAAACGCGTGATGCAAAAAGTGGTGGGCGATGCACCACACGATGTTTTGTTGGTCTTGGATGGTTCCACTGGGCAAAACGCTTTCGAGCAAGCCAAACAATTTACCGCGGCGACCGAAGTCACTTCGCTGGCCGTCACCAAATTGGACGGGACTGCCAAAGGCGGGGTTGTCATTGGTATTTCCGACCAATTCCAGATTCCCGTGAAATACATTGGAGTGGGGGAAGGAATCGAGGATTTGCAGGTGTTCAACAAATACGAGTTTGTAGATAGTTTCTTTAAATAAAAATCTTTGTCAACGTTTGCCTTAACAAAGATTCCTATACTAATTTAATTTTGCAATGAATTTTTCTTTCTTTAAAAACATCGCTCCAATTTACTATTATTTGGTGAGCGTTATTTGCTTTGTGTTGTCCAATGTGACACGGGACAAGAATATACCGCTTTATTATGCATTGCTTTTTTTGGGTGCGATTTTCTTTATTCTCGGCTTTTTCAAGAGAATGAAAAACAGATAGTGGTTACTGGTACAAAGCACTGATTTTTGTCCATAATTCTTCATCAAAACCCGACAAGGCAAAAGTTGGATTGGCTGGATTGGCAACTTCTCCCATTCGGATAACCACCATATTTTTGCTTGGAACCACGTATATTTTTTGGTCATTTTTGCCCAAAGCCATGAACATATCATTTGGAGCGGTAGGAATTAAACTGCCGTTAAATTGCAGTTGGGATTGTGGCAAATGATAACTTGATTTTCCGTTCAACCACCACAAATAGCCGTAACCCAAATTGATGTTTTGCGAACTGTTCGTGGCTTCATTGAAAAAGGTTTCGTTCAATATTGTCGTGTTTTCCCATTTTCCTTTGTTGAGAGCCAAAAGTCCAAAACGCGCCATACTCCGAGTCGTACTCCAATACACGCTGTTGTTGTCCACTTGAATCCAAGCTCCCGTCATTCCGATTTTGTCCCTCAATTTGGTGTTGAAATAATTGGACCAGGTTTGTCCCGAAGCGGTAGCAACAACATCCTGCAATTTCACGTAAACGTTGTGATAGGCCCAGCGGGTTCCTGCATCGGCTTTGTAAGTTAGACTTGCAGGATCAACGGCATCTACATTGGCAATGTCTTCGATGCCGGAGGTCATGGAAAGCAAATGTTTGTTGGTAATCAGGTTTTCTTTGGCCAATGGCATACTCGTCCAGCCTGTTCCTATGTAATCCGAAACCTTGTTGTTGATGTTCAGCAAGCCTTCTTGCTGTGCAATTCCCGTCAAAGTTGCGGTCAAGGTTTTTCCGGCACTTGCCCAATACCAGCCGGTGGAAGCGGAATGTCCGTTGAAATAATTTTCCAAGACAACCCTGCCGTTGACAAGGATGATGAAGCCTTTGGTGTTTTTTAGCGCCAAATAATCCAGTAGTGGTTGAACGGCTGATTGGTTCCAACCTAAACTTGCGATGGATTTTGTTTCCCAAACATCGCCAGTCAGCGGAGGGAAATACATAGTTTCTGCAGGTGTCGGATTGGGGGAGTCTGAACCACAGCCGGTCAATAAAATCATTATCAGTAAACTATAGATTGTTTTTGGCATGTTTGAGGGATTTGTTTGGGAGGTATGACCAAAAATAGGTAAAATAGTTTAACGAGTTTTTTTGATTTTTGTTTTCTTTGGAATTTAATAAGATTAACTTTGTCGAAGAGAGGCGGTGTTCTTTTACCATCATAACCCTAGCCCTGATGGAAGTGGCATCTCCCGACATGAAAAACAAGGCTTTTTTGCAGCAGTTTTTTATGTCGGGAATACAGCGGACAGTAGGAAACAGCTCCAAAAAAAATAATTTTATGAAGAATATAGTTGGATTTTTATTTGTTTCGTTTCTTTTTGTTGCTTGCCAGCAAAAGATAAAACCCGAAGACATAGTCAAAATTAACGGGTATTGGGAAATAGAAAAAGTGGTTTTTGACCAAGGTGAAGACAAGCAATATGTAGTGAACGAAAGTTATGATTATTTCCAAATTGACAAGAACAACAAGGGTTTCCGGAAGAAAGTGATGCCGCAATTGGATGGCACTTTCATGGTGAATGACACCTACGAAAATGCTGTGGTTCGTTTTGAAGATGACCATGTTTTTTTTGATTACAGTACGCCTTATGCCAAATGGAGTGAAGAATTGATTACTGTTTCTGATGAAGAATTGGTTTTCAGAAATGCCGAGAAAAAGGAATACCATTACAAGAAAGCGGAACCACTAAATATTTTGGGCGATGGCAAAAAGACTAAATAATCAAAGTACGGTTGGGGATGTTTTGAAACAAATTATCCAAGTCAACAAACTGCAAGGCGGAATGGATCAAATTGATGTGAAAGACGCTTGGAAAAATTTGATGGGCAACGGCGTAAACCATTACACGAAAAACGTGGTTTTGAAAGGAAGCACTTTGTATGTCGAACTTTCATCGGCCGTTTTGCGGGAAGAATTGAGTCACGGGAAGTCTAAAATTGTGGCGATGATTAACGAAGAATTGCGTCGCGATGTGGTTAAAGACGTTGTTTTGAGGTAAGAATTTTAGATTTCTGATTTCAGATTTTGTGGTAGTAAATAAAAAAATCCCGTTTCAAATTTTGAACGGGATTTTTTGTTTGGTATGATTTTTAAATCTAAACTCTTAAATCAGAAATCTAAAATTAAAACTGCTCTCTTCCTGCAAAGTGGAAAGCACTTTCGATAGCGGCATTTTCGTCACTGTCGGAACCGTGAACCGCATTTTCTCCGATGGAAGTTGCATAAACTTTACGAATGGTTCCTTCGGCAGCTTCGGCTGGGTTTGTAGCTCCAATCAAGGTTCTGAAATCTTCAACAGCGTTGTCTTTTTCCAAGATGGCAGCCACGATTGGGCCTCTTGACATGAATTCCACCAATTCGCCGTAGAAAGGTCTTGCAGCATGAACGGCATAAAAGGCTTGTGCATCAGCCACCGTTAATTGTGTCAATTTCAAGGAAACGATTTTGAACCCGGCATTGGTAATCATTGCCAATATGTTTCCGATGTGTCCGTTGGCAACGGCATCCGGTTTAATCATGGTAAAAGTTCTATTTGTAGCCATTTTATTTTTGGTTTTTTTAAATTGGATGCAAAAGTAGCACTTTTTTTCTGAATTGATTTTACTAAATCAGCAATAAAAACGAGCCTGACTTTTTTGGAAACTTGCCGCTGGATTTTAAACCTTGAATATTAGTTTTCTTTTATAAAGTATCCATAAAATGACGCTCCAAAACAGGCAGTACACCAAGGCGTAAGTCAATGAGGCGTCTTTTGGATTTTGGAATAAAGGCACGATTCCATAGTTGTAAAAATAGCTCTGAAATCCGAGTGGTTCACCGGGTAGTTCAGGATGATTTACTTTTATCATCGTGAGTGCTCCAGGAATTATTCCTGAAAAGAAAAAGACGATCATGGGGTTTACGCCCCAAATCAGAAATAGTTTAATCCAATTTTTCCGGTTGGCAATATCAATAATGTAATACAATAGGCTCAAACATACGGTCGCCAATCCTGAGGTGAAGAACACGAATGAACTGCTCCAAAGTGATTTGTTGATAGGAAAAACAAGATCCCAAATTAGCCCAAAAACAATTAATAGAATTCCATAAAAACTCATTTTTTTAACGATTTCGAGTTTTGACTGCGGTAGATTTAATAGTTGTCCTATTAGCATTCCTATTATACCTGAGGCAATTGCCGGCAACATGGACAAAATTCCTTCAGGATCCCAAGTCTTGGTTTGGCTGTACATGTGGTTTTTCAAAAACAGATTGTCTATGTAGGCTGCCAGATTGGTTCCTTTTTCGAGATTTGGAGCTTCAATTCCGGGGATTGGCACGAGCGTCATCAATGCCCAATAACCCAATAATAGTGTTGCAACCACCCCGATTTGGGTTTTCATTGTCGATTTCAAATACAAAAGGGAAGTGAAAAAATAAACAATTGCAATGCGTTGCAGGACTCCGGGGATTCTCACCTCTTGATA
>JAGNPF010000318.1 GCA_017989775.1 Flavobacterium sp. | reverse complement strand
CAACTTTCAATCAAGACAATGTGAGCGGTTTCGAAACAAAATCGAATGGCTATACTTTGGTAAATCTTGGTTTTGGAGGAAAAATGAAATTAGGAAAAACAACTTTCGACCTCAATTTGAATGCCAATAATTTGCTTGACAAAGAATACACTTCCCATCTTTCCCGATTGAAAACGGACGGAATCCCCAATATGGGAAGAAATATCGTTTTGGGATTGAATTTTAATATCTAAACCTTTTGTCATTGCGAGTCCCGAAAGTTTTCCTGGACTCGCAAGGATTATTTTAATACTCGATTTTGCCAACATGTCGCATGATGCGAACAATTTTGGCTTTTCGATTATTGATGTAAGAAGAAGAACTGGTTGCCGAATATTTCCTTGGATTGGGCAAAATGGCGGCAATTCCGGCGGCCTGCATTTTGGTGAGGCTTTTGGCATCTTTCCTGTACCAATGTTGGGTTGCGGCTTGGGCTCCATAAACACCATTCCCCATTTCGATGCTGTTGAGATAGACTTCCATAATGCGTTCTTTTCCCCAAATCAATTCTATCAAGACCGTGAAATAGGCTTCCAAACCTTTGCGGAGATAACTTCTTCCTTGCCAAAGAAAAACATTTTTGGCCGTTTGTTGCGAAATCGTGCTTCCTCCTTTTATTCTTCGACCTCTTTCGTTGTTCTTGTAGGCTTTTTGCATAGCCGTAAAATCGAAACCGTTATGGGTCAAAAAAGTCCCGTCCTCACTTGCAATCACTGCTTTTTGCAAATTGACCGAAAGGTTTTCGATAGGTTCCCAATCGTGGCTAAAGTAATTTTCCTTTCCAGCCATCTTGTTTTCTATGGCTCGAATAACCATCAAAGGCGTGAACGGAACGGGCACAAACTTGAAAAGAACCACAAAAAAAACAGACAGCCCAAAAAACCACAGCATTGCCTTAAACAAAAACCGTTTCACTTTGTCCATAAAAGTTCCTGAGTCTTTTTTTGTGGGTTGCTTAGTTTTCTTCGACGTTATCTTTGTTGCCATTCTATTGTTGCTGCTAATTTTTATAAATATAAAAAAATAATTTCGTTTTCAAAATTAACCATAAAACAACAGTTAGTAAAACATTTAGAATTTGTATTTTTAAGAAATAATAAATCCCCGTAATTTAATGAAAAAGACAGCAATTATACTATTGATAATGACAAACTTAACTGCGATTGCACAAAACACGATGTCACCGGAAACACTCTGGAAATTGGGAAGAGTAAGCACTTTAGGGATATCCAAAGACGAAAAAAACATAATTTACAAAGTAGATTACCCTTCTGTCGAAGAGAACAAATCCAATTCCAAGTTGTATTCCTTGCCCATAAATGGCGGAACCCCAACCGAGCTGGCGGATACCAAAGATTTGTTGAAAGACAAAAACATTTCTTCCGACGGGAAATATGTGGTTTACAATGAAGAAGTGAAAATCGACAAAGTGCACGGAAAAGATTTTTATCCAGAACTGGACAAATCGAATGCACAAATCTACAACGGCCTTGATTATCGCCACTGGGACAAATGGAACGAAGGCAAATTCAACCACGTTTTTTATAAAGAAAACAAGGAAGCTGCTGCTGGAATCGATATTTTGAAAGACGAAACTTTCGACAGTCCCCAAAAACCTTTTGGCGGAGACGAAGATTATATTTGGTCGCCGGACAGCAAAAGTATTTTATACGTTTGCAAGAAAAAATCGGGAACTGCTTATGCCATCAGCACCAATACCGATATCTACGAATACAATCTAGAAACTGGAAAAACCATCAATAGAACCGAAGGCAACTTGGGTTATGACACGCATCCCGCTTTTTCGCCAACAGGAAATTTGACTTGGTTGCAAATGAAACGAGACGGATATGAAGCCGACAAAAACGACATTATCGTCAATTTCAAGGGAATGAACATCAATTTGACGGCCCATTGGGATGGAACGGTCGAGAATTTTCTTTGGAGCAAAGACGGCAAAAAAGTCTATTTTGTGGCTCCAATTGACGGAACACTTCAACTTTTTGAAGTTGATTTCCCGGGTTTGACCAAAAAAATGCCCCAAGTGGTTCAATTGACCAATGGCGATTTCGATGTACACGACATAGTTGGTTTTTCTGGAGACAACATCATCGTGAACCGAACCGATATGAACCACGCTTCGGAGATTTTTTCTTATAATTTAAAGAAAAAAACTTGGATTCAATTGTCAAACGTAAACACGGCAACCTACAATTCATTGGCCTTAAGCAAAACCGAAAGAAGATATGTCACCACAACCGACGGCAAGAAAATGTTGGTTTGGGTTATTCTTCCACCCAATTTTGATGCCTCCAAAAAATACCCGACATTGTTGTATTGCCAAGGCGGACCACAATCGCCCCTGACACAATTTTATTCGTTTCGTTGGAATTTTCAACTGATGGCTGCCCAAGGATATATCGTTGTGGCACCCAATCGTCGCGGCATGCAAGGTCACGGAGTGGAATGGAACGAGCAAATCACCCATGATTGGGGCGGGCAGGTAATGAACGATTACCTTTCGGCGATTGATGATGTGGCCAAGGAAAAATATGTGGACAAAGCCCGTTTGGGATGCATCGGAGCCAGTTACGGCGGCTATTCAGCGTTTTACTTGGCCGGAATACACAACAACCGATTCAAGACTTTTATTTCCCACTGCGGTGTTTTCAACACCCAAAGCATGTTTGGCACCACCGAAGAGGTTTTCTTCAACCAATGGGAATTTGGTGGAGCCTATTGGGAAAAAGACAATGCCGTTGCCCAAAAAACATATACCCTATTCAATCCCGCCAATTTTGTCGAAAAATGGAACAAACCCATATTGATTATTCAAGGCGGAAACGATTTCAGGGTTCCAATTGGACAAGCGCAAGAAGCTTTTCAAGCGGCTCAATTAAGAGGCATTCAAAGCCGACTCCTGTATTTCCCCGAGGAAAACCACTGGGTTTTAAAACCCCAAAACGGCATGGTTTGGCAAAGGGAATTTTTCAAATGGCTGAAAGAAACCTTGTAATACCAAATAGAATAAAACTGAAAAATCCCGTCAAAAATAATTTTGAGGGGATTTTTT
>JAGNPF010000317.1 GCA_017989775.1 Flavobacterium sp. | reverse complement strand
AAAGATTTGTCAAAATACACTCCGGATGACAATCCTGATGCCTTTGTCAGAAATATCCAAAACGAATTCCTTTCCTACAAAGTGTCTGATGAATGCAAAAATTTCGACGAATATTTGGTGACTCTAGAAAATGAAAAAGGAGCCTTGGTGGCAACTTTCAATGAAAAAGGGGTACTAGTGTTCATTTCCGAAAAATACGTGAATGTCGAATTGCCTAGAGAAGTCATCAATTCTGTTTATCTTTCCTATCCTGAATGGACAATTACAAAAAGTAAATTTGAATATTCTCAAGAAAAAGGAAAAATATTGAAAAAAGCCTACTACTTAAAACTTAAAAAAGACAACAAAACACAAAACATATTGGTAAGCACCTCTGGCCAAATAAGCAAAGTAACCAACTCATTGGCGATGAATTAAAAAAGCTTCCCCATTAAACGCAAATTCCGCATTAGGCTTCAACACGAAGCTCAATGCGGAATTTTTATTAAAAAGGAGGCTGTTCAAAAAAACCGGACAGCCTCCTTTGATGATTTATTAAAAAAATTACATCCTTTCCGGAACATTTATTCCCAACAATTGGAAAGCCAACGCAATCGTGTCGGCCACTTTTTTCGAAAGTTGTACACGGAATATTTTCTTTTGCAAATCTACCTCTCCCAAAATGGAAACCGCTTGGTAGAACGAATTGTATTCGCGAACCAAGTCATACGTATAATTGGCAATCAAGGCCGGACTGTGGTTTTGCGCCGCATTCTGGATTACTTCCGGGAACAATTCGAGTTGTTTGACCAATTCTTTTTCTTTTTCGTGCAACTCGACCACGCTTGACGGCTCAGTAAAATCGAAATCGGCTTTGCGGATAATCGACTGGATTCTGGCGTATGTATATTGAATGAACGAGCCTGTGTTTCCTGCAAAATCAACCGATTCGGCTGGATCGAAAAGGATTCGTTTTTTGGGATCGACTTTCAAAATGTAATATTTCAAGGCGCCCAATCCAATGGTTTTGTACAATTTGGATTTTTCTTCTTGAGAATAGCCGTCCAGTTTTCCTAAATCTTCGGCAATTTTTTGGGCGGTATCGGTCATTTCCTGCATCAAATCATCAGCATCGACAACGGTTCCTTCCCTCGATTTCATTTTTCCGGAAGGCAAATCGACCATTCCATAAGACAAATGATAGAGGCTGGAAGCCCAGTCAAAGCCTAATTTTTTCAATATCAAAAACAACACCTTGAAGTGGTAATCCTGCTCGTTACCCACGGTGTAAACCATTCCGCCAACGTCTGGAAAATCTTTCACACGCTGAATCGCAGTTCCAATATCTTGTGTCATGTAAACCGCCGTCCCGTCGGAACGCAAGACGATTTTCCTGTCCAAACCTTCGTCAGTCAAATCAATCCAAACCGAACCGTCGGGGTCTTTTTCGAAAATGCCTTTTTCCAAACCTATTTGAACCACGTCTTTCCCCAACAAATAGGTGTTGCTTTCATAAAAATAGCTATCGAAATCGACTCCCAAATTTTTGTAGGTTGTGGCAAAACCGTCATAAACCCATTGGTTCATCGTTTTCCAAAGTTCGATAACTTCCGGTTTTCCTTTTTCCCAATCCAAAAGCATTTGTTGGGCTTCCAATAAAATTGGGGCTTGCTTTTTGGCTTCGTCTTCGGTTTTTCCTTGAGCCATCAATTGGTTGATTTCTTCTTTATAGGCTTTGTCGAAAGCCACGTAATAGTTCCCTACCAATTTATCGCCTTTCAAACCTGTGGATTCTGGAGTTTGTCCGTTTCCAAATTTTTGCCAAGCCAACATCGATTTGCAAATATGAATTCCACGGTCGTTGATGATTTGTGTTTTATAAACTTTTTTTCCGGATGCTTTCAAAATTTCGGCCACGGAATAGCCCAAAAGATTGTTTCGAACGTGACCCAAATGCAGTGGTTTGTTGGTATTTGGCGAAGAATATTCCACCATAATTGCTTTGTCTTCGGGACTTGGAGTCACGAAACCGTATTTTTCTTGTTTTCGGATTTCGTTGAAGAAATTCAAATAGTATTCATCGGAAATAACAATGTTCAAAAAGCCTGAAACTACGTTAAAACGACTTACTTCGGCTATATTTTCTACCAAGTAGTTTCCAATTTTGTTTCCTAATTCTACTGGATTACTTTTGATTACTTTCAACAATGGAAAAATCACCATAGTAATATCGCCTTCAAATTCCTTGCGCGTGGATTGAAATTCAACTTTGTCAAGGGTAACATCAAATAAAGTGTGTACCGCTTTTTCTATAGAGGGTGTCAGAATCTGTGATAAGGTCATTTTTGTACTAATTTTGAGAGTGCAAATATAGGGTTTTAAGAGAGATAATTGTTTTAGAATGATATGAAATAATCTTTGATCACAATCGCTTCATTTGAGGCTTTCAGTATGCCGATCCTGAAAACTTTTTTTAAGTTTCCATAAAACATCCCATAAAACACTAGACCAAAACCGTTTAGCATTACATCGATAAAATTTAGCTTTTAATCGATTTATTTATATTTTTACACGAAATCTATCTTTTTATGAAAAAAAGCCTCCTTGTCATAATTTCACTCTTTTGGATAGGATGTTTTTCGCAAGCCATAACCGTGGACACAAATACGCACACGGTTCCAGAGCTGGTTACCGATGTTTTGGTCAACAAAACCTGTGTTCCCGTGAGCAACGTTACTTGGAGAACCGGAAACACGAATGGGTTTGGTTCTTCAAACGGAATTGGCTATTTCACGAATACCAATCCCTCTTTTCCAGTGTCAAGCGGGGTTATTTTGAGTACCGGAAATGTGGCCAATGCCGCTGGCCCAAACACGAGCCAACTTAACGACGGTAATGCTTCTTGGACTGGCGACTCCGATTTAGAAGCCACTCTTTTGGCCGCTGGAATCACGATGAACTCGACAAATGCCACGGTTTTGGAATTTGATTTCGTGCCTTTTTCATCCAACTTCGATTTCAACTTTTTGTTTGCTTCCGAGGAATACGGCAATTTTCAATGTCAATTTTCGGATGCCTTTGCATTTTTGCTCACCAATACAGCCACTGGAGTCACCACCAATTTGGCGGTTGT
>JAGNPF010000316.1 GCA_017989775.1 Flavobacterium sp. | reverse complement strand
CAATCGTTCATAACTTGATTAATTTCAACGCAAAAGTAAACTTTTTAAGTGATTTGATTCATACGAAGATGCTATTTGTTTTTAAAGGAATTTGGAATCATTGTTCTTCTTGTATATTTGTATTTTTGAATCAAGTGATTCGACAATAAAATTATAATAAAAGAATGAAATAAAAATCAGTAATTTTGCAGTGTCATGATGGAAAACGAACTTCATTTAAGGGTAATAGAGAACAAGGATTGGGCAACCATCTTGTTCGTGCTTTCATTTGCTGCCATTGCAATAACCAAATCGGCCTTTGAAAATCGATTTGCCGACTTTGCCAAATTGATTTATTCTGACAAATACACCAACGTTTACAAAGACAGCAGCAACCTCAAAAGCGGCTTCACCATTTCGTTGTTTTTCGTGCAAATTATTTCTTTGGCTTTCTTTGTCCAACTTTCGTTGGCCGTTTTTGGATACGCCTCGAAAACAGATTGGATTCTGTACATCCAAATAATCACGTTTCTGGTTTTCTTTGTTTTGTCGAAATTTTTGATCGAAAAAATTATCGCCACGGCATTCGACATCGAAGAGTTTATCGAGCAATTCAATCTTCAAAAAGTGACTTTCAGGACGTATATCGGATTATTTATACTTCCAGTCAACATTATTCTATTCTACTACGACTCCATTTCGAGAAATTTTCTGATAATAATAATTAGTACAGTGGTTATAATCAACATATTAGCCTATCTGGTTTCAATAAAAAACTATCAAAACATAATATTCAGCAAGTTGTTTTATTTTATTTTATATCTTTGCGCTCTCGAAATAGCACCGTATTATTTCATGTATTATTGGTTTACAAAAGGTATTGCTTAGAAAATGTCAAATATGAAAGTGAAAACAATTTTGGTGTCACAGCCGGAGCCCAAAGTGGAGAATTCTCCTTACTTTGAGTTACAACAAAAGCATAAAGTGAAAATTGATTTCAGACCTTTTATTCATGTAGAAGGAGTTAGTGCAAAAGAAATTAGACTTCAAAAAATTGATCTCAATCACTACACGGCAATTATTTTAACAAGTAAAAATGCAGTTGATCATTTCTTCAGGGTAGCCGACGAAATGCGATACAAAGTTCCTGAAGGATTGAAATATTTTTGCCAATCGGAAGCAATCGCTTTTTACCTTCAAAAATACGTGGTGTACAGAAAACGTAAAATATACGTTGGCCCAAAAGATTTTGCCGATTTATCTCCACTGATCAAAAAATACAAAGACGAGAAATTCTTGTTGCCAGCTTCAGACCAACTGAATGCGGATGCGCCAATAACGCTCAACGCCTTGAAAGTAGATTGGACTCCAGCTGTTTTTTACAGAACCGTTATCAGCGATTTGTCTGATTTGGCCGATGTGTATTATGATGTTTTGGCCTTCTTTAGTCCAACCGGAATAAAATCATTGTTCACCAATTTCCCTGATTTCGAACAAAACAATACCCGAATTGCCGTTTTTGGCAGCACAACCCAAAAAGAAGCTTTGGACAAGGGATTGAGAGTGGACATCATGGCTCCAACTCCCGGAACACCTTCGATGACCATGGCTTTGGAAAAATATATTGCAGAAGCCAACAAAGGAAAATAAACGAATAAATTTCAAAATATTTAAAATTCCAAATTCCAACACTCGATTGGAATTTGGAATTTTTTTTTGAGGTAAAAAAACCTTTTCAAACCAAAATGAAATAAAAAATTCCAAACTCCAATGAAACACAATGTCATTGGAATTTGGAATTTTCAGTTTTGGAATTTTTCTTTATTCTCGTCTGCCTCCCATATAAATTGAGACATAATACAACAAGGTGGCGATGGAACCCAAAGCGGCAACCACATAAGTTCTGGCAGCCCATTTCAAGGCATCTTGTGCTCCGGCATGTTCTTGTTGGGTCAGCATTCTTTTGTTTTCCAACCAAGCCAAGGCGCGATTACTCGCATCATACTCTACTGGAAGAGTCACAATCGAAAACAAGGTAGTGGCGGCAAAAATCACGATTCCTATCAGCAAAAGCGATGGAAACGTTTTGATCATCAGGATTCCAGCCAACAAAATCCATTGCATATAAGAAGACGCCACATTGACAATGGGCACCAATTGCGAACGCAAAGTCAACCAACTGTAGGCCGTGGCGTGTTGCACCGCGTGACCGCATTCATGGGCGGCAACTGCTGCCGCGGCTGCATTTCTTTGGTTGTAAACGGCCTCACTTAAATTAACCGTTTTGTCCACTGGATTGTAATGGTCGGTCAATTGTCCTTCGACCGAAATGACTTTTACATCATAAATTCCGTTGTCGGCCAGCATTTTCTCGGCGATTTCACGTCCCGACATTCCGTTTTGCAAATGCAACTTGGAGTATTCTTCAAATTTACTTTTCAACCTTGAACTCACCAGCCAACTCGCCAGCATAATTAAACCCGCTAAAAGCATATATCCCATTCCCATAATTTTATTTTTTAATGTGTTTGAAACTAGAACATCAAATTGTGAACCAAATTTAAAAAATGCCAATTTGACATCCGTTAAATTGATGCTAAATTTATTCTTGCTATTTGTCACGCTGGAAGCACCTATAATGGATTGCTCTCGAATGTTGAGACGCTTTCAGCGTGACAAATTGGAGTAGAATGGATTGATGCCCAAAAAATAACCACAAATTACACCCATTTCCGCAAATCAATTTGTGAAAATTTGTGTAATTTGTGGTTGAAAAATCGGGTTTTATTTACCCAACTAGATTGATGATTTTCCCTGGAACAATAATCACTTTGTTTGGCGTTTTTCCGTCCAATTGTTTGATGGTTCTTTCGTCTTTCATTACGATTTCCTCGATTTGTTCCTTGGTTAAATCCAAAGGCAAAACAATAGTGAAACGCATTTTCCCATTGAAAGAAACAGGATATTCTTTCTCCGATTCTACCAAATGCTTTTCTTCAAAAACTGGGAATTCAACGGTTGAAATTGAACCTGTATTTCCTAATTGAGCCCACAATTCTTCCGCAATGTGTGGCGCATAAGGCGAAATCAAAATCGCTAATGGTTCTAAAATCGCACGGGAATGACAATTTTGCGCTGACAATT
>JAGNPF010000315.1 GCA_017989775.1 Flavobacterium sp. | reverse complement strand
GGTCGATGCCGCAGCATTGGGAATGGCAAACGCCGTGACTTCGCACACCAACAACGTGAATTCCGGCTATTGGAATCCCGCTGGATTGGTTCATCTGGAAGACCACGAGCTGTCCTTGATGCACGCCAATTATTTCGCCAATATTGCCCAATACGACTATATTGCCTACGCAAACCCGATTGACGACGAAAGCGCTTGGGGAATCTCCCTGATTCGTTTTGGCGTGGACGACATCATGAACACCACCGAATTGATTGACAGCCAAGGCAACATCGACTACAATCGCATCAGTCTTTTTTCCACGGCCGATTATGGAATCACCTTTTCTTATGCTCGAAGATTGCAGGTTCCCGGATTTCAATATGGAGTCAATGCCAAAGTGATTCGCCGAATTATCGGACAATTTGCCAGCTCTTGGGGTTTTGGTTTTGATGCCGGAATTCAATTCGACAACGACGACTGGCAGTTTGGGTTGATGGTGCGCGACATCACGACCACCTACAATGTTTGGAGCATTGACGAAGCCGAGTACAAAAAAATTGCCAACGCCATTCCGGGACAAAACCAGGAATTGCCCGAAAGCACCGAGATCACGGCTCCAAAAGTACAATTGGGCTTGTCCAAAAAGTTTATTTTTCATTACGATTACAGTCTTTTGGCCGCAGCCAACATCAATATGGTTTTCACCAAAACCAACGACCTCGTCTCGACCGATTTTGCCAGCGTTGATCCCGCACTGGGCCTTGAATTTGGCTATACCGACTTGGTTTTCTTGCGTGCCGGACTGGGGAATTTCCAAAACATCCAACAAATCGACAATACGGAAAAAGTGGGATTCCAGCCCAATATCGGTTTGGGATTCAAGTACAAAGGCATCCAAATTGATTATGCCTTGACCGATTTGGGAAATCAAAGTGCCGCCCTGTATTCGAATGTTTTTTCGGTAAAAGTGGATTTGGGGCTTTTTAGAAATTAATTTTATTCTTGACCAATGAATTCATTACTAAAAAAATTATTCTTTTTTGCCTTGCTAATCTGTTCGATCAATAGCTTTGGACAAAACATTTTATTATCGAAAAATGCCCGTGTAAGTGTAATTACTTGTGATACCGGCAACGAATCCTATTCGCTATTTGGACACACTGCCATTAGAATATCAGACATTGACAACAACTTGGATTTGGTTTACAATTATGGTGCTTTTGATTTTGCCACGCCCAATTTTGTTGCCAAATTCTCCAAGGGAGATTTGCAGTATTTTGCCATTGCCCATTCTTTTTCGGATTTCATGAGTCAATACAACTACGAACAAAGAAGTGTTTTCGAACAGGAATTGATTATCCCATTGGCTTTCAAACAGAAATTATTCGACAATTTAAACCAGGTCATGGCTTCGGAAGAACGGTATTACACCTACAAATTCATCGACAGGAACTGCACTTCGATGGTTGTCGAAATGCTGAACAAAACCTTGGGAGCGAATGTTGTCGTCAAAAAAACCGACACGGACAAAACCTACAGAACCATTCTTTACCCTTATTTTGACAACTATTTTTATCAAAAATTGGGAACCAGCATCATCTTCGGAAGCAAAGTGGACGAATTCGGAACACGGATTTTCCTGCCTCTGGAATTGCATCAAAGCCTGCAACAAACCCAATTCGGGAACCAACCGCTTTGCAAGGAAAGCACAACGCTTTTGGATTTCAAGAAAGAAGCACCCAGTTCTTGGTGGGACAACATTTACACCTTGATTTTGTTTCTTGGACTAATCGCGGTTGCCAACAAGAAAAGCATTGACGCGTTTTACTTTTTGACAATGGGATTGTTGGGACTGTTTTTTGGATTTATGGGATTTTATTCCTTCCACCAAGAGTTGGCCAATAATTACAACATATTGTTGTTCAATCCCTTTTTATTGGTGTTGCTGTATTTTATTTACCGCAAAAACAAGAAATGGATCATCAATTTATCGCTGTTGAACATTCTTTTGCTTTTGGTTTATGTCGTTTTTATGCTGAACAAGGCTCACTTGTTGATAGTATTGCCACTGGTCCTGACCAGTATTGGCCTGTTGGCTAAAACCGCCTTTCATTACAGCAAACGAATTCCCGTGATCATTTAGATTCCAGACTATTGCCCACGATAAAACAAAACCGTGCTGATGGTTTTGAGGGTGATGTTCAAATCCAGAAAAAGACTTCGGTGTTTGATGTAATACAAATCATATTGCAGTTTGATCAAACTGTCTTCCATGGATTCCCCGTAGGAATAATTGACTTGTGCCCAACCCGTAAGTCCCGGCCTTATGACGTGTCGGGTTTCGTAAAAAGGCATTATTTCGGCAATTTCCTTGACAAAGAAAGGACGTTCGGGTCTTGGGCCAATGACTGCCATATCGCCTTTTAAAATATTGACAAATTGGGGAATTTCATCTATTCGGGTTTTGCGCATGAATTTTCCGAAAGGAGTCACTCGACTATCATTGGGAGTCGAAAAAACAACGCCCCCTTTTTCGGCATTATTGACCATGGTTCTAAACTTGAGTATTTGGAATATTTTGCCGTTTTTGCCCACACGTTCTTGGGTATAAAATAATTTTCCCCGGTTTCCAATGGCGTTTCCTATCAACACAAAGGGAATGATGAGCAAGCCAAACGACAATCCGACTATGGAAATCAGGATTTCCATTATTTTTATGTTCAACAAATACAATTGGTTGTTGTTGCTCCTGTTGAAAGGGAAAAACTTGTAAAAATCCCGGGTGATGTAATGCACCGGAATACGTTGCGTTTTATATTCGTAGACATGGGTATATTCGCGAATGGTTGTTCCGTTTTCGAGCAAATGGAGTAATTTTTGATACAACTCAACGGTGATGTCTTCGTTTTTTTTGGGAGGCAACGACAATTTCAAACAGGTTGTTTTCATTGACGTATTCCACCAAATCTTCCTTTTCGAGGCATTGCACAAAAGGATAGTCTTTTTTATCATTGTGGGCACTACCCGAATCGACATAGGCAACAATTCTATAATGGGGATCCGAATTTTCCAATCCCAATATCAATTCTTCGACCTGTCCTGAATCGCAAACCAAGACCACGTTTTGCACAAATCTATTGGAAGCCAAA
>JAGNPF010000027.1 GCA_017989775.1 Flavobacterium sp. | reverse complement strand
AATTGTTTCCACATCGAAGCTTGGGTAAATCCCGCAACATACATTGGAAGCGTGTAAAGTATAATTCCCAAAGTACCAATCCAGAAGTGGAAATTGGCCAACTTGATGGAATACAGACTAGTTTTGGCCATTCTTGGTATCAACCAATAAATAATACCGAATGCCATAAATCCGTTCCAAGCCAATGCTCCAACGTGAACGTGGGCAATAATCCAGTCGGTGAAATGCGCTATGGCATTTACATTTTTCAGAGACAACATCGGCCCTTCAAAAGTAGCCATTCCATAACCCGTAATGGCCACCACGAAGAATTTCAACACTGGATCCACACGCACTTTATCCCAAACTCCTCTCAAAGTCAACAATCCGTTGATCATACCTCCCCAAGACGGAGCAATCAACATAATGGAGAAAACAACACCTAAATTTTGTGCCCAAGTTGGTAAAGCGGAATACAATAAATGGTGAGGTCCAGCCCAGATATACAAGAATATCAACGACCAAAAGTGAACAATGGATAATCTATAAGAATAAACAGGACGATTCGCCACTTTTGGAACAAAGTAATACATTAATCCCAAAAACGGAGTGGTCAAGAAAAATGCAACCGCATTGTGACCGTACCACCATTGAACCAAGGCATCTTGAACTCCCGCATAAACCGAATAACTTTTCATTCCGCTTACCGGCAATGCCAAACTATTGAAAATGTGCAAAACAGCAACAGTAACAAAAGTCGCTATGTAAAACCAAATCGCAACATATAAATGACGCTCTCTTCTTTTTAAAATTGTACCAATCATGTTGACACCAAAAGCTACCCAAATCAAGGCGATGGCTATGTCTATTGGCCATTCCAATTCGGCGTATTCCTTGGAAGTGCTGTAACCCAACGGCAAGGAAATGGCTGCCGCCACAATAATCAATTGCCAGCCCCAAAAGTTCAGGTTACTCAAGAAATCACTGAACATCCTGGCCTTCAACAATCGCTGCAAGGAATAATAAATCCCGGCAAACATGGCATTCCCCACAAAGGCAAAAATTACCGCATTGGTGTGCAAAGGTCTCAATCTACCAAAACTCAACCACGAAATGCCGTCGGTCATGTTTGGAAAAAGAAACATCGTGGCCAGAATAAGCCCTACCAACATTCCCACAACACCGAAAACGATGGTTGCGTAAATGAACTTCTTTACAATTTTGTTGTCATAATAAAACTGTTGCATTTCCATAAATAGTTATTAATTAATTGGTTTAAAAAGTTTAAGGTTCAATGGGTTTTCGACTACTATAAAGTCGTCGTGGTATCGACTTTGGGCTTTTCAACTTTAGAATGAATTAATTCATCGTCAAAAAGCATTCGAACTGAAGGAGTGTAATCGTCGTCGTATTGCCCTTTCTTTACTGCCATTATAAAAGCAATAAAAAAGACAATGGCAACTATGATACTGATAGAAATAAGTAAATATATGACACTCATATTGTAAAATTACGTGAACAAAAATACTTCATTGTCTTTTTTCAAAATATGACATTTATCATATTTTTATTATTTGTTAAAAATAACAAAAAAAATCAATTTATAATATTTTTTTCACAATAATCTTCTGGCGTAAAAGTTGCTCATAATCGTCACGAAACTGACAATTGTAACCGTGCTCAACGGCATTATGATGGCCGCCACCAAGGGATCCAGTTTTCCGGTTATCGCAAACGACAGACCAACAACATTGTACAAAAGCGACAATCCAAAACTCATTTTGATGGTCGTGATGGATTTTTGGGACAATTTCAAAAAATAATTCAGTTTCTTGAACTCACCGGCATCCAAAATGGCGTCGCAGGCGGGCGAAAACACGTTGACGTTCTCGGAAATGGAGATTCCGATGTTACTTTGTGCCAAAGCACCAGCATCGTTTAACCCATCTCCAACCATCATCACGTTTTTGCCTTCTTGCTGCAGTTTTTTGATGAATTCCAGTTTTTGTTCCGGTTTTTGATTGAAGACCAATTCGGTTTGTTTGGGCAAAAGACTTTCCAAAGTGGAACGCTCCCCTTCATTGTCGCCGGACAAAACCTTGATTTGGTAATTGTGGCTCAACTGTTCGAAAAGTTCTGCCAAACCTTCACGGTATTGGTTATTGAAAATGTATTTTCCGCAATACACTTCATTAATCTTGATATGAACCGAAGTTTGTTGAATATTGCTTTCTTCCGTTTTTCCAACGAATAAAGCGGAACCAATTTGGATTTGGTTTCCTTCAATCTCGGCCTGAATTCCTTTTCCCGTGATTTCCTCAAAATCATTTACTTTTAATCTTTTAACCTCGGGTAAAAAATCATACAACATTCGGCTCAACGGATGATTTGAGCCACGAAGTGCGTTTTTGACCAATATTAAATTCTCTTCCGAAAGCTCCTTGCCTTCAAAGGAAATATTCGATTTTTTGTTGGTGGTTATGGTTCCCGTTTTGTCGAAAACGATGGTGTCCACTTTGGCCAATTGCTCAATGACCAAGGCATTTTTGAGATAAAATTTCTTTTTGCCCAAAATTCGCAACACATTTCCCATCGTAAACGGAGCCGTCAATGCCAAGGCGCAAGGACAAGCCACAATCAGCACTGCCGTAAACACGTTGAAAGCAGTATTGGCATCAATAAAAATCCAATAACCAAATCCTGCAAAGGCAATCAACAAAAGTATGGGCGTAAAATAACGGCTTATGGTATCGGTAATGGATTTGTGTTTTTGCTCGACTTCTTTCTGGAAAACGTCGTTGCTCCACAATTGGGTCAAATAGCTTTGGGAAACCGAATGCAAAACTTGCATTTCGATGACTTTCCCCATTTGCTTCCCGCCGGCAAATACTTTATCTCCCGATTTTTTGGTGATTGGAATGGCTTCTCCAGTGACAAAACTATAATCAATTTCGGCTTTTTCAGACATCAGGATTCCGTCAACGGGAATCAATTCCTGATTTCTAATCAATAGCCTGTCGCCTTTTTGAATATCATAAACAGGAACACTTTCTTCCGAAGCATCGGCGTTGATTTTGGTAATGGCTATTGGAAAATACGATTTAAAATCCCTTTCGAAACTCAAGAAACTATAGGTTTTGATTTGGAACATTTTGCCCAAAAGCATAAAGAAAATCAAACCCGTCAAGCTGTCGAAAAAACCCGAACCGTAATCCATTATGATGTCGAAAGTGCTTCGAATGAAGAAGATAATAATTCCCAAGGCAATCGGAATATCGATATTCAACATGCCCGATTTGATGCTTTTGTAAGCCGAAACATAGTAACCGCTGGCCGAATACAAAAAGGAAGGCAAGGACAAGGCGAATATCAACCAACGGAAAAATGGTCGGTAATTATCCAACCAATATTCCTTGACTTCAAAATATTCGGGAAAAGAAAGCAGCATGATATTGCCAAAACAAAAGAAAGCCAAGCCCAATTTATAGGTTAAACTTCTATCTACATTATTCTTCCCGGTTTCGTAATTTTCCAAACTGATGTAAGGTTCATAGCCAATGGAACTCAACAAATGAACAATGGTTTTGAGGGAAACCATTTCGGGATTATAGGTAATTCGGACTTTCTTTTCGGGAAAATTGACCTGTGAAGTGCTGATTCCTTTTTGGAGACGCTGCAAATTTTCGAGAATCCAAATACAGGAACTACAGTGAATATGGGGAATATTAAGGGAAACGATAGCCGTTTTGTCCTCTTGAAATTCCAACAATTTGGATACAATTCCTTCGTTGTCCAAGAAATCATATTTGCCTTTGATGTCAAGTGGCGTTGCTCCCGGAGACTTCTCGAAATCATAATAGCAAGTCATGTCATTGAGGCTGAAAATTTCGTAAACGGTTTTGCAACCATTGCAACAAAATTTTTTTTCGTCAAAAACAATCTCTTCCTCCTTTATAATATCCAATCCGCAATGGAAACAATTTTGCACATCCATAAATTTTTCTAATTTTACAGGTTGCAAATGTACTAAGAGAGCAAATTAAAAAGATGATAATTATCATATAATTTTGTAGATTTGCCGGAAGTAGATTAATCTTTTCTTTTATGAGTAAATGTGAACAATGTATAGTTAGAGAACTTAGCTCCCTGAAAGCACTCAACAAGAACGAACTCTTGAGAATTGCCGAATGTAAAGTTTCTCGAACCGTGAAGAAGGGTGAACCCATTTTTGAAGAAGGTGATATTGTGAACGGTGTCTATTGCATCACGTCAGGTATATGTAAAATGTCTAAATTAAGCGCCAACGGAAAAGACCAAATTGTAAAATTAATCAAAGCTGGAGAATTACTCGGTCAACGATCGATGATTAGCGATGAGCCCGCCAATTTAAGTGCGGTTGCACTTGAAGATATGGAAGTTTGTTTTATTCCAAAAACGGAAATCTTGCACTTTTTTGACACCAACAACCAGTTTTCGATGAATTTAATGAAAACCATTTGTGGCGATTTGAAAGAAACCAGCGATCATTTGGTTTCTATTTCCCAAAAAACGGTTAAAGAACGATTGGCAGAAACACTTATTTATCTTCAAGACAATTTTGGCAAAAATCCAGATGGTTCCTTGCATATCCAGTTTTCCCGCGAAGAATTGGCAGGAATGATTGGAACGGCCACCGAAAGTTGCATTCGTTTGTTATCCGATTTCAATAAATTAGGATTGATAGAACTGAGCGGTAAAAAAATCATTCTTAAAGACATGGTAAAACTCAAACGAATTGCCGATTAAACTAGAAATAAAAAAAATCCAAACCCCTTCAGATATTTTTAATTTCCGAAGGGGTTTTTAATTACAATTTCTTGGCTTCGTTCCAAAAAACATCCATTTCGGCCAAGGTCATGTCCATTAGGGGTTTGCCCAATTCGCCGGCTTTGCTTTCCAAGTATTGAAATCTTTTGATGAATTTCTTGTTGGTTCGCTCCAAAGCGTCTTCGGGATTGATGTTCAAAAATCGGGCATAGTTGATCATCGAAAACAACACATCTCCAAATTCAGATTCCATTTTGTCTTGGTTTCCGGCTTCGACCTCAACCTGAAGTTCTGCCAATTCTTCCTGAACTTTGTCCCAAACTTGGTGTGCTTCTTCCCAATCGAACCCAACGCCTTTTACCTTGTCTTGAATTCGACTGGCTTTGACCAATGCCGGCAAACTTCTTGGTACACCTTCGAGAACGGATTTCTTGCCTTCCTTGAGTTTCAATTTTTCCCAATTTTGTTTGACTTCTTCCTCGTCTTTGACCACGACATCGCTGTAAATATGCGGATGACGGTGAATGAGTTTCTCGCAAATTTCATTACAAACATCCGCTATGTCAAAACCTGTAGTGAGCGAAGTCGAACTATCATTGGTTTCACTTCCTATTTTGGCATAAAAAACAATATGCAACAACAAATCGCCCAATTCTTTTTTGACTTCATTCAAATCATTGTCCAAAATGGCATCGCCCAATTCATAGGTTTCTTCGATGGTTAGATGGCGTAAACTTTGCAAGGTTTGCTTCTTGTCCCAAGGGCATTTTTCGCGCAAATCGTCCATAATGTTCAGTAATCGTTCGAAGGCTTGAAGTTGAGTTTGTTTGGAGTTCATCGTTTTCGTTTTTTGTAAAAATAAGAAATCCTGTCAGGAAAACATCGTGACAGGATTAAAATATATTTTAAGAAAGCTTAAAATTTACTCTTTCTTTGCTTTTGCTTTTTTGGCAGGAGCTTTTGCTTTTTCGGCAACCACTTCTTCGACAACGCTTTCTTTAATTTCTTCGGCGTTTTCGATTTTTGGCTCTTCTTTAGACACCAATCCTTTTGATTGCAACAAGTTGTACCAACTCAATACTTTTTTGATATCGGAAGGATACACTCTTTCTGAGTCGTATTCCGGAAGAATTTCAGAAAAATAAGCCACTAATTTTGCATTGTCTTCTTTATGAGAAAGTGCTGGCCCTTCATTTTCTTTGATGGCAATGTTTCGCATTACTTCGGTCAACGGTTTTTCGGCATCAACTGTGTAAATAGAGATTTCAGACAATAAACTTACGTTTACTTTCAATCCGACAGTGCTTTTCTTGCCGTCAAGCAATGATTCGGCCACAAATCCTGTGCGAGTTTGAACTTTTAAAGCGTATAAACCAGGTTTTCCTGAAATCGATAATATTTTTTCTAAATTCATTTTGTATAAATTATATGTTTTTATTTATTTTTTGTGAAACTGAATACTGCCACTCGATTGCGCTCGAGATGACAACTGAATTACCTTCCTTTTTTATTGCAAAATTTCATCCTGTAATCTGGATTGGATTTTCCGTCCATAATGTTTTGCAATTTTTTCTTGATCAATCTTTTCTTCAATGACGAAATCAAATCGGTAAAAAGAACTCCTTCGATGTGATCGTATTCGTGTTGTATCACTCGGGCAACCAAGCCGTCAAAAACTTCGGTTTTCTTGTTGAAATTTTCATCGCAATATTCAACAGTGATTTTTTCGTGTCGGTAAACGTCTTCACGCACATCGGGAATGCTGAGACAACCTTCGTTAAAGCCCCACAATTCGCCTTCTTCTTTCAATATTTTGGCATTGATAAAGGTGCGTTTGAAGCCTTTGAGCTGTTTTTGCTCCTCGTTTGGCAAATCTTGGTCATCACTAAAAGGTTCGGTGTCTATCACGAACAGACGAATGCTCAATCCCACTTGTGGTGCTGCAAGTCCCACTCCACAGGCGTTATACATCGTTTCATACATATTGGCAACGATCTGCTTCAAGTTGGGATGCTCCGGACTTATCTCTTCGCCTACTTTTCTTAAAACTGGATCGCCATATCCTACAATTGGTAAAATCATTAGTGTTGTATTAAGTATTATCTACTGCCAATTCGGAATCTCTTTCTCCTTAATTGCAAATTGCAGTCCGCAAAAATAGTAAAAAAATAGGCAATCAATTATCCTAAGATTAATAATTAAATTTAGTTTATAAATCAAGGCGGTTTATGGCAGATAGAATAACACAATTCTTACCTTTGTCGTCAAGCCCAAGCAATATGATTACAAAAATAAAAGACTTTACTCTAGGTAACAATTTAACCAACGCCCTAAAAGCGGCACTTTCTGCGGTTATACCAGTATTGCTTTTTTCGTATCTGGGCGATTTGCAAACAGGACTGATCATTGCCCTTGGAGCACTTTTTACTTTTCCGAGCGACACTCCCAGCAATTTGAAACACAAGATCAACGGAATTCTGGTTACGGTTTTAATCTTGGCCAGTTGCAACTTGTTGATCAACCTTACTTCCCCTTATCCTTTTATTTTTTATCCCGTTTTTACTTGCTTGGTTTTTATCCTTTCAATGCTTGCCGTTTATGGACAACGCGCCACGATGGTCGCTTTTTCGGCATTGATGACAATTTCCATTTCGTTTTCGCATACGCACACCGGATGGGAAATCCTGTACCACGCTGGACTTTTCCTTGGTGGAGGTTTGTTTTATCTATTGGTATCGATTATTTTTCACTACATCAACCCACATCGTTATACCGAACTGCAAATTGTGGAATGCATCAAATTGACCTCAAAATATTTAAACTTGAGAGGCGATTTGTGGGAATTGAATTCGGATCGAAAAGAAATTACCCGAAAACAATTGCACCTTCAGGTGGAACTGAACGACATTCAAGAAAAAATCAGGGAAATTTTGGTCAGGAACAGGACCAATTATGGTTCTTCCCATCAAAACAGAAAAATGCTGATGTCCTTTATGACTTTGGTGGAAATAATGGAATTGGCCGTTTCAACTTCGTTCGACCACAATAAATTGCATCAAAAATTTGACGAACATCCAAAAGTTTTGATGACCTATCAAAACCTTGCCTACAATCTGGCCAAAAACCTGAAATCGTTGTCCAAAAAAATACGGAAAAGAAAAAGCTATTCTCCCAAAAACAATTTGGTGGAGAATTTGTACGCTTTTGAAAATGCCATCACCGAATACGAAAAAACACTAGGCAAAACCGAAGCCTCGGAAGGTGTGCTGATGCTAACCAACATGCTGCACTATGCCGAAAAACAAGTTGAAAAAATCAAAACCCTTGAAAGAGCTTACACTTCCAACGTGAAATTGAAAGACCTCAAAGGAAGGGACAAAGATTTGGAAAATTTAATTACCCCGGACTATTATCCGCTGAACACCTTGGTAGAAAATTTTAGTTTTTCCTCGATGGAATTCAGGCACTCCTTGAGAATTACCACCACCTTGCTGATCGGATTCATCATTGGAAAAATACTTCCTTTCGAAAACGTGTATTGGATATTATTGACCATCGTGGTCATTATGCGCCCCGGATATGGCCTCACCAAAGAAAGAACAACCCATCGTTTTATAGGAACCGTTATTGGTGGCGTGTTGGGTTTTGCCGTTTTGGCAACTGGCCCAAGCCCTGCCATTCTTGGCGTGTTAACAATTTTGTTCCTGATTTTGGGACTCACCTTCAACCCTTCCAATTATAGAATAGGAACGACCTTTATCACCTTGCACGTGATTTTTATTTTTGCAATCCTGAACCCAACGGACAATAACATTGTCTTGTATCGAATATTGGACACTTTGGTTGGAGCGACCTTGGCTATTTTGGCCAACCATTTCCTGTGGCCTTTTTGGGAATTCCTGAACACCAACGAAAACATCAAAAATTCGATTGAAGCCAACCGAAATTATTTGAAAGAAATATCCATTTTATACAACAACAAAGAAGGCATCAACCAAAAATACAGACTGGCCAGAAACCAAGCTTTTATAGAAATTGGCAACCTGATGGCTTCTTTTCAAAGAATGCTGCAAGAACCCAAATCCAAACAAACCAACTTGCAACAGGTATATAAATTTACCGTGGTCAACAATGCGCTGCTTTCGGCGGCGGCTTCGTTGGGAACTTATACACAATCGCACAAAACGACCGAAGCCTCGGCCTCGTTCAATATTATATTTGACCGCATCATAAAAAACCTGGATTATGCCATTTCGCTTTTGAAAGAAGAGAACAAACCTACCGAAACCGAAGCTCCAATCGACGATATTTCCAACAACAGTTTTATCGAATTGAAAAAAATAAGGGAAAAAGAATTGAGCCAGGCCGAAAACATCGAAAACATCGAAAGCAAAGAATTCAAAATCAAAATGCAGGAAGCACAATTGGTCATCGAACAATTGGTTTGGTTGACCAACTTATCCGAAAACATTGTAAAAACCACTAAAATTTTACTAAAACCCCAGCCACAAACGGAAACCAATCCTCTTAAAACATTTTTCGGCTCAAATAATCCTGAAGCATAATTGTTGCCGATATTTCGTCAATCAAGGCTTTGTTTTGACGTTGTTTTTTACTCAATCCGCTGTCGATCATTGTTTGGAACGCCATTTTTGAAGTAAAGCGTTCATCTACACGAATGACTTTCATATCGGGAAAATGATTGGTAAAATGTGTCACAAATCCTTTGATGATGGAAGCACTTTCTGATGGTTGTCCATTCATTTGTTTGGGTTCACCAATGAGGACTGCTTCGACCTTTTCTTTGGAAAAATAGTCTTTCAAAAAATCGATGGCAGTGGAAGATGGAATCGTAGTCAAACCCGAAGCAATAATTTGCAGTTCATCGGTAACGGCTAGACC
>JAGNPF010000314.1 GCA_017989775.1 Flavobacterium sp. | reverse complement strand
GAAAACAGGTTGTTGAACCATTTTAGCATGTTGCAAAAATAAACTTTAATCTGTTAATTAAGGAAGCTTGTGTCTTGGAAAATGTTTTGTGAGTTTGGTTTGGCCCACCCCGCCTTTCATACACCCTTCTAGAGGAGGGGAAGTTGGTTCGTATTTTTCTCCATTCTCTAAATAACAACAAGAAGAAAACGATACACCCTACAAAGCCCTGATAGTAGCGGCATCCTCTTGTGGCGGTGTTCGCCACAAGAGATATAGCGGATAGCAGGAACGATGCCTGCTGAAAAGACCGATGTTGGCGCTCCATAAAACAAAAAAAGCACCAATCTTTCGATTGATGCTTTTGGATATGATTGAAAAAATATTATTTTTTCTTTCCTTTTGCAGGTCCTGCTTTTGCTGCTTTTGCTGCTTCTTGAGCTGCTTTCATGGCGGCACGAGAGATCTTCACTTGACAAATCACGGTGTTGTCTGGGTGCATGATTTTGAAGTTTGGCGTTGGCACTTTGGTAACGTATAATTTGTTACCCATGTCAAGAGGCGTGATGTCTGCTTCAACATAATCAGGAAGATTTTTAGGCAAAGCTCTAACTTTCAATTTACGGTTGTTCATGCGCAAATCTCCACCTGCCATAACTCCTTTTGAGTTACCAACCACTTTTACTGGAACTTCCATAGTGATTTCTTTGTCATCCTGGATTTGGAAGAAGTCAATGTGCAAGATTTTGTCAGATACCGGGTGAACTTGGATATCTTGTAAAATAGCATTGAATGATTTTCCTTCCAATTCAATCACAACTGTGTGTGCGTTTGGAGTGTAAACTAAGCTTTTGAACGCTGCAGCGTCTGCAGAGAAGTGTACTGCTTGATTTCCTCCGTATAAAACGCAAGGAACCGCTCCAGCATTACGTAAGGCTTTTGTAGCAACTTTGCCCACGCTTTCTCTTTCTGATCCTTTAATTGTAATCGATTTCATTTTGAAAATTTATATAGTTAATTATTAAACTCTTGTTTTTGAGTGATTGGATATCACTTTTTACATTAAAAATGTTCCGCTAATGGAACTGTTGTGGTGTACCATGTGCATTACTTCTGCAAAAAGAGGTGCACAACTCACCACTCTTATTTTTTTTGATTCCTTCTTCAACGGAATAGAATCGGTCACGATTAATTCGACTAATTTCGAATTTTCTATTTTTTCGTAAGCTTCTCCCGATAAAATAGGGTGTGTGCAAATGGCTCTTACACTCAATGCTCCTTTTTCGATCATTAAATCGGCGGCTTTTGCCAATGTGCCTCCGGTGTCGATCATGTCGTCTACCAAAATCACGTTTTTTCCTTTCACCTCTCCAATCAACTCCATGGTGTCGATGATGTTGGCTGCTTTTCTTTGTTTGTAGCAAATTACCACTTCCGATTCCAAGTATTTGGAATAGGCATAGGCTCTTTTGGAACCTCCCATATCGGGCGATGCAATGGTCAAATTTTCCAATCCCAAGCTTTCCACGTAAGGCAAAAAGATGGTTGATGCAAATAAGTGATCCACCGGTTTTTCAAAGAATCCTTGAATTTGGTCTGCATGCAAATCCATTGTCATGATTCGGGTTGCGCCAGCTGTTTCCAGCAATTTGGCGACTAATTTGGCTCCAATGGGAACTCTTGCTTTGTCTTTTCTGTCCTGTCTTGCCCAACCGAAGTAAGGGATAACTGCCGTGATGTGTCTTGCCGATGCACGTTTGGCAGCGTCAATCATCAACAACAATTCCATTAAGTTATCGGCATTTGGAAAAGTAGAACAAACAATAAAAACGCGTAATCCTCTGATGGATTCCTCGAACGAGGGTTGAAATTCACCGTCGCTATAATTCGAGGTCGTAATCTTTCCTAATGGGATTCCATAATCCTTGGCAATCTTCTCTGCGAGATAGACACTTTTTGAACAAGCAAAAATTTTAGCTTCTGGTTCTGAGTGGGACATTATAAATTGTTGTTTTTATTCCGCTACGCTCCATACAATTCGGCTTTAAATTTTGTTTTGGCCAAACGATGTATTCGCCTCGGGTGTAGTTAGTTGTGTTTTTTCGTTTTACCGAGGTGCAAATTTAGGAATAAAAATGAACTCTGAAAGGAAAAATTTCAGTATTTTTATTAGATAGTTTAAAAAAAATATTTACATTTGCACCGTGTTAAACAAAAAGGGGTTGCTTTTATAACAATTCTCTTTTAATGCGTGAAGCAACTGTTGTTGCTTCGGTCTGCTGAAGCCCGGATGGCGGAATTGGTAGACGCGCTGGTCTCAAACACCTGTGGGAAACCGTGCCGGTTCGACTCCGGCTCCGGGTACAAAAGCCTCTTCGAAAGAAGAGGCTTTTTTGGTTTATGGGATTTTTGGGGATCAATCCTAAAACGGATCAAGTTCAAAAGGGATCAAGGGATTCCCTACTTATTGATGTTGGCTTTTATATTTTGAACGTCTTGACCGTAAATTGCTTTTCTATATATTTACATTTTATAACGATTTATAAATAATAGTCTTAAATAAAAAGCAAAAGCATTTTAAAACAACATTTCATTTCAATACTGCGTAATTTGACTATTTTTGTTACGAATTAATCGATAAACTAATTAATAAAAACCCATGCTAAGAAAACTTAGTTGCATAATTTTTGTTAGCTATACTTTGCTTTTCAACTCTTGTAAATTAGAGGATGATGATAAAGCCAAGATATCTATAGGCTTTTCACAAAGTATAGATTATGATATTTGGAGAAAATCAATGGATCATGCCATGGAGGTAGAAGCCTCCCTTCATCCAGAGGTTAAACTGACCATTTACAATGCCAATCGACAAGCAAAAAAACAAATTCATGATATTGAAAAGTTTATAGCTGATAAAGTGGATGTCATTATTGTTTCCCCTTTTGAATCAGATTCCATAATTCCTGTTATCGAAAAAGCAAATGCAATAGGGATTCCAGTAATTATAGTCGACAGAAAAGTAAACACTTCCAATTATACTGCATATTTAGGAGCGGATAATGTTGAAGTTGGACGTATTGCTGGCCGACATATTGTTTCGTTATCCAAAGGAAATGCAAATGTGATCGAAATTAAAGGAGCTTCCTATACCTCGCCTG
>JAGNPF010000313.1 GCA_017989775.1 Flavobacterium sp. | reverse complement strand
CCAATCCCACCAGGGCTGCCATAATGTAAAAATGCAACGGCAAAACAATAAAATAGGCTGCTGCACAGAGCAAAATCCAGAAAAAATTAATCACAACCAAGGTTGGAATATTTCCAAATTTGGCCGAAGCCCTGGACGTTAAAAAAGCGCCCAAAACGGCCACCAACTGAATCAATAAAATACAGATAATCAATCCGGTAGTACTTTCTTCCTTGGATGACCAAGCAATTTCCTGCTCCCCAAAATAAGTAGCCACGAGCATCACCGTTTGCACCGCCATACTGTACACGAAAAAACTGCCCAAATACCTTTTCAAGGCAATGTTGTCTTCCAGTTGTTTCCACACTTTTTTAAGCTCCCTGAAACCATTGAAAATCACGTGATGGGTCACTTTTTGATTGGTGTTGTCATTTCCTTTTGGCAAATAATAAAAGGTGTATTGGCTAAAAAGAATCCACCAAACGCCCACCATCAAAAAGGAATACCGCATGGCCTTCATTGCCGCTTCTCCACTTGTTCCCGCAATTCCAAATAAAGCGGGTTTCATGATCATTGCCAAATTGACAACCAATAGAAGCACACTTCCTATGTAACCCAAAGAATATCCTTTGGCACTGATTTTGTCTTGTTGTTCTGGAAAAGCGATGTCCGGTAGATAGGAATTGTAAAAAACCAAACTTCCCCAGAATCCTATCAATCCCAAGAAATAAAACAACAAACTGATGTAAATACGTTCCAAATTGAACCAATACAAACCGATGCAAGACAAAGCACCCATATAGCAAAAAAATTGCATGAAAGCTTTCTTGTTTCCAACATAATCGGCAATTCCAGACAAGAGAGGCGAGATAAAAGCAACTACCAAAAAGGCTGCAGCAGTAACAAAAACAATCAGGGCAGAATTTTTGATTTCAGTGCCAAAAGCGTCAATATACTGATGATCCTTGCTGAACAAGGCCAAATAAAACAAAGGAAAAACAGCCGTTGCAATCACTAAACTATACACCGAGTTGGCCCAATCATAAAATGCCCAAGCGTTCAGCAATTTTGGACTTCCTTTTTCTAATGTTTTCATCTTTGCTTTTTTAATGGTGCCAAATATAGTCAAAAAACTTTTTCCTAAAAGTTCGTTTTGCCTCCCAATCATCAAGAAATTGCCAAGAATTTCAGTTGAAACCCTTGGCAATTTTCATTTTAAACTATGAATTGATTTAGACTTTTTCCATATTCAATTTGCTGTTTTTACGGCTAAAGCCAAAGTAAATCAAGAGTCCAATGAGCAACCAAATGGTGAAATAAATCCAGTTCCAGACACTCAGCTCGGCCATCATGTACAAACAACTAATCAATCCCAACAATGGAATCAGGGACAAATTCTGTTTGTGGGACCAAACCGTCAATCCTGCCAAGACAAAAAGAAAAATCCACATGGGTATTTTGTGTTTGAAAAGATCAAAACCGCTCTCGTACTTTATGGAATCGTTCACCGGAAGACCGGCAACCACGGCAGCATATTTTGTTTCGTCTTGTTCGTATTGGCTTAGCAAATGTTCCAAATCCGAGGTTTCGGAAGTGCCGTTCTTGACATCAAAGGCCACCAAATAATCATAAACTTGCTTTGATTCTTCTTTGTTCAATGAAGTGACAATCGTTTCAGGGTTGTTGATTTGGGTTTCATTGACAATAAAATCCATGGTCGCTTTTTGGTTGTAACCAAAGGCATAAACAAGTCCAACGACAATCAAAACAGGCAAAATGAATTTTGAGTTGATGTAAGGCGTCTTGAACTTTCCACGAGGAATGTTGGGTTTGTTTTGCAAGACCAATACGCCGGCACAAACCAGGACAAAAGCAAACAAAGTTCCGATACTGCACAAATCGGTCACCATCGTCAAGTTCAAAAACAAGGCCGGAATGCCCACCACAAAACCCGTCACGATGGTGGCAAAGGAAGGCGTCTTGAATTTGGGATGCACTGTGGAAAAACGTTTGGGCAACAAGCCGTCACGGCTCATGCTCATCCAGATTCGGGGTTGTCCCATCTGGAAAACCAGCAAAACGCTCGCCATGGCCACCACCGCACTCACGGCGATAATTCCCGACATCCATTTGAGGTTTAATTTATCGAATACAAAAGCCAGGGGATCGCCGACATTCAATTCGTTGTAACTCACCATTCCGGTCAAAACCAAGGCAATGGCGATGTATAAAATGGTACAAATAAAAATGGCCCACATCATTCCTCGGGGCAAATCGCGCTGTGGATTTTTGCACTCCTCGGCCGTGGTGGAAATGGCGTCAAAACCTATGTAGGCAAAGAAAACTGCCGAAACTCCTTTGAGAACTCCGCTGACTCCATTGGGCGCAAACGGATTCCAATTGGTGGTGTCCACATAAAAAGCACCCACTGCAATAACCAAAAGAACGATGCACAATTTTACGACCACCATCAAATTACTGGCGTTACGGGATTCTTTCATTCCGCGATAGACCAAAGCCGTAATCAAGATGATGATCAACAAGGCGGGCAAATCGGCCACAAAATGAAAAGAACCAATCACCGGCGAAGTGGTCCAGGCCGTGTGGGCTGCCTGCAAACCCGAACTTAAATTTTCGAATGATTTTCCGCCCTGCATCAATGCCGTGGCATCTTTAAAGCCGTTCGAGGCCGTCAAATAATCCATTTGCACCCATTGGGGCATATAAAATCCGCCACTTTCGAGCAAGCCCGTGAAATAATCGCTCCACGAAATGGCCACCGTGATATTGCCAATGGCATATTCCATGATCAAGGCCCAACCAATAATCCAGGCAACTATTTCTCCAAAAGCCACATAAGAATAGGTATAAGCGCTTCCGGAAACAGGAACCATCGAGGCAAATTCGGCATAGGCAAAAGCCGCAAAACTACAGGCCAAAGCCGTAAACAAGAAAAGGAAAATAACGGCAGGTCCTCCATCGGCACTGGCTTTCCCGATGGTGCTGAATATTCCCGCTCCCACGATGGCCGCGATTCCAAAAGCGGTCAAATCACGGGTAGTCAAATGTTTTCCCAAAGCATTATGCCCGTCGGTATTGTTTTTTTCGACCTGTTCCAAAATATCCTGGACAGTCTTTTTTCTAAATAAACGGGAAAGC
>JAGNPF010000312.1 GCA_017989775.1 Flavobacterium sp. | reverse complement strand
CAAATATCCTATTATCTCTATTGAAGACGGTATGGACGAAAACGACTGGGAAGGTTGGAAATTGTTGACCGAGAAAATTGGAGACAAAGTGCAATTGGTTGGAGACGATTTGTTCGTGACCAACGTTGAGCGTTTGTCAACCGGAATTGAAAAAGGAATTGCCAATTCGATTCTTGTAAAAGTGAACCAAATTGGTACCTTGACCGAAACGATTGCTGCCGTGAACATGGCGAAAAATGCTGGATACACTTCCGTGATGTCTCACCGTTCAGGAGAAACTGAAGACAACACGATTGCGGATTTGGCAGTGGCCTTGAACTGTGGACAGATCAAAACAGGTTCTGCATCACGTTCCGACCGTATGGCAAAATACAATCAATTGATCAGAATTGAAGAAGAATTGGGAAATGTTGCTTATTTCCCTGGGAAAAATGCTTTTAAAGTAAAATAAGCACACGAATTTTGTCAAAAAGCCATTTACGTAAAGTAAATGGCTTTTTTTATGTGTTTTAACAATTTCATTGCGAAATTCATTTTTTAATTCGACAGGAATTGCCTAGATTTGGAGAATTATTTTATAATGATTTATTTCCAAAAACACTATGTCAAAAACAGCAACACTAGAAATTGAAGGCAAAAAATACGAGTTACCAATATATGTTGGAACCGAAAATGAAATGTCTATCGATATTAGCAAATTACGTGATTTATCAGGGGCAATCACGTTGGATCAAGGATATAAAAACACGGGAGCCTGCAAGAGCGAAATTACTTTTCTGGATGGTGAAGAAGGCGTTTTGCATTATAGAGGCTATTCCATTGAAGAATTGGCAGATAAAGCAGGATTTCTTGAAGTATGTTATTTGTTGATTTTTGGAGAATTGCCAACCGTGGCCCAGTTGGAAGATTTTGAATCCCATATCAGGAGATACACCTTGGTCAACGAGGAAATGAAAAGCATCATCGACGGTTTTCCGACAACCGCCCACCCAATGGGGGTTTTGTCGGCTTTGACCAGCGCCTTGATTGCTTTTAATCCGAAAGCCGTAAATCCAGATCACGAGGACGAATTGTATGAAGCCGTTTGTAAATTGATGGGTAAATTTCTTGTCATTGCCTCCTGGACCTACAGAAAAAGTTTGGGTTATCCGTTGAATTATTACGACAATACCATAGGGTACGTCGAGAATTTTATGCAATTGATGTTTAAATTGCCGACAGAGCCTTATAAAGCGGATCCCGTTATCGTGGAAGCCTTGGATAAATTGTTTATCCTGCATGCCGACCACGAGCAAAACTGTTCCACTTCGACCGTGCGAATGGTGGGTTCCTCACACGCCGGATTGTTTGCTTCGGTATCTGCCGGAATTTCTGCTCTTTGGGGGCCATTGCACGGTGGAGCCAACCAAGCGGTTCTTGAAATGTTGGAAGAAATTCAAGCCAATGGTGGCGATGCCGAAAAATATATTGCCAAAGCCAAAGACAAAAACGATCCTTTCCGATTGATGGGTTTTGGTCACCGGGTTTACAAAAATTTCGATCCAAGAGCCAAAATCATCAAAAAAGCAGCCGACGAAGTGTTGAGTACTTTGGGCGTGAACGATCCGGTTTTGGAAATTGCCAAAAAATTGGAAAAAGCAGCCTTGGAAGACGAGTATTTCGTTTCCAGAAAATTATATCCAAATGTTGACTTCTATTCCGGAATCATCTACAGAGCGTTGGGAATCCCGACCGACATGTTTACCGTAATGTTCGCCATCGGCAGGTTGCCGGGCTGGATTGCGCAATGGAAAGAGATGAGGCTCAACAAAGAGCCTATCGGGCGTCCAAGACAGGTTTATACCGGTTCTCCCTTGAGAGCGTTCAAGGAATTTGACCAACGATAAATTTCAATAAAATAGCCTCGCGAATTGCGGGGCTTTTTTTATCTTTGGCAAAAGGCAAAGCATAAAATGTTGAAATTAAACATCCATAACGAAACTTCGAGGTTGCGCGCCGTGGTCTTGGGCTCGGCAACCAGCAATGGACCAACCCCAAAGGTCGAGGATGCCTATGACCCCAAATCGTTGGAGCACATCTTGGCAGGCACTTATCCCTTGGAGCCGGATATGGTTTTGGAAATGGAGGCTTTTCGGCAAGTTTTGTGCAATTATGGCGTGACCGTTTTTCGTCCGGCTCCCATAGCGGACTACAACCAGATATTTGTGCGGGACATTGGTTTCGTGATTGGAGACGTTTTCATCCGATCGAATATTTTGCCCGAGCGCGAGCGCGAGCAGGAGGCCATCCAATACATTATTGACCAAATCAATCCCTTGAAGGTGGTTCGTCCGCCCGAAGCGGTACACATAGAAGGAGGGGACGTGATGTTGTGGAAGGATTATATTTTTGTTGGGACCTATAAAGGGAGCGATTACAAAGATTATGTAACAGCGAGAACCAATGCCGCCGGCGTGCAGTTTATCAAGGATTTGTTTCCCGATAAGAAAGTCAAGGAATTCGATTTGATAAAATCGAAAATTGAAGCCAGGGACAATGCCCTGCACCTGGATTGTTGTTTTCAACCCGTTGGCGAAAACAAGGGAATCATTTACAAAAGGGGATTTCGCGAAGAGGGCGATTACCAGTTTCTCGTGGGTCTTTTTGGAAAAGAAAACCTGTTCCATCTCAGCCGAGAAGAGATGTACGAGATGAATTCCAACGTGTTTTCCATTGCTACCCAAGTCGTGGTTTCCGAAAAAAACTTTGTCCGACTCAATAATTGGCTGCGAAAAAACAATTTCGTGGTCGAAGAAATTCCATACTCCGAGATTTCCAAACAGGAAGGGTTGTTGCGATGCTCGACCTTGCCTTTGATTAGAGAATAATTATTGTGTAGAGACGTTGCATTGCAACGTCTCTACACAATAACAAAATATAAAAAAAATGAACCAAACCACCAATTCTGTCTTGATGATTCGTCCCGTGGCGTTTCGAATGAACGAGCAAACCGCCGTCAACAATTATTACCAAAAAGCGCTGGAGGATTTATTGCCGGCAGCCGTGAATGCCAAAGCACAAGAAGAGTTTGATGTCTTCGTGAAAAAGTTGCGAACTGTGGGCGTCAACGTTATTGTTGTTGACGACACTTCATCTCCTGACACGCCCGACAG
>JAGNPF010000311.1 GCA_017989775.1 Flavobacterium sp. | reverse complement strand
ATATTATGGCCAGACTTTAAAGAACAAGATTTGTATGAGGCTATCATTAGTTATCAAAAAAGAGAGCGTAGATTCGGAAAAACAAGTGAACAAATTAAATAATTTTTTAGTGTTACAAAAAAGCATAAAGATAATCCTTAGCCTTTTGATTTTTGGAAGTTTTTCTCAAATTAAAGCCCAAGAAAGAGTCCCTTTTGACCAAGGAAAAACATACATTCTAGCCAAAGTTGACGTAGTCGGCAAAATAAGTTTCAACTCCAATACAGTAGTAACCTTTGCAGGTCTTGAAAAAGGACAGGAAATCACCGTACCGGGCGAACAAATAAGCAATGCCATAAAAAAATTAGGCAAATTGGGTCTTTTTGACGAAATCTCTTTTTATGTCAACAAGATTGAAAATGACAGCATTTACCTTGATTTACACGTTGATGAACTCCCCAAACTGAATGAAGTAAAATTTGTGGGCGTGTCAAAAAGCAAGGTTGAAGGCTTGATAAAAGACAATGGACTTACCAAAACCAAGGTAGTAAACGAAAACCTCATCACGACCACCAAAAACTACATCGAAAACAAATACAAAAAAGACGGTTTTTTCAATACCAAGGTAACCATTAATACCGTTATAGACACGGCAGAAGTTAATATGGTCAACATGGTCGTGAAAATTGACAAAGGAGCAAAAGTAAAAATCAAGGATATTGAATTTGTGGGCAACAAGGAAGTGAAAGATGAAACCTTGCGAGCCGCCATGAAGGATACCAAACGAAAAACATTGGTCAGTCTAAAAGCATCCAAATTCATCAAGGAAAAATACGAAGACGATTTGGAAAAAGTAATTGCAGCCTACAAAGAAAGAGGTTATAGGGACGCCCGAATCATTTCGGATTCCGTTGCCTACAACACGGACTTGAAAGCCTTGATGATCAAAATAAAAGTCGAGGAAGGCAACAAATATCGCTTCGGAAACATTAAATTCCTTGGAAACACCGTCTATTCAGATGAAGGTCTTACAGGAATGCTCGGCATCAAAAAAGGAGATACTTATAATGGTGTTCTTCTCGAAAAAAGAATCGCGGACAAATCAAAACCCGACGGTGAAGACATTACCAATTTATACCAAAATAACGGTTATTTATTCTCCACCATCAATGCAGTTGAAGTCAAAACAGCAAACGACTCCATCGATTTTGAGATTCGAATCACCGAAGGGCCGATTGCCTATTTCAACAAAATTACGGTTACCGGAAACGACAAAACCAACGACCACGTAATCTACCGAGAATTAAGAACCAAACCGGGAGAAAAATACAACAAAGAATTATTGATAAGAACCATTCGTGAAATTGGACAATTGGGATTTTTTGACCCGGAAACCATTGAGCCAAAATTCAAAAACGTGGATGCAGCGGCAGGAACCGTTGACATCGAATATCCCCTGACCGAAAAAGGAGCCAGCCAAATCGAACTTCAAGGAGGTTATGGCGGTGGCGGTTTTATTGGAACCTTGGGATTGTCGTTTAATAACTTTTCTGCCAGAAATCTGTTCAACAAAGATGCCTACAAACCTCTTCCGATGGGAGACGGACAAAAAGTAGCCTTGAGATTACAGGCAAGTTCTTATTACAGAACTTATAGCTTCTCGTTTTCCGAACCTTGGTACGGAAGACAAAAGCCGGTCAACCTTACCACATCGGTTTCTTATACCAGCCAGTTTTACAACAACTTTCAAACACAAAAAGTGGACAAAAGCAGAAGCTTCAACATCTTGACACTTTCGGCGGGTATATACAAAAGACTTACCGTTCCAGATGATTATTTTGGATTGTCGCAAACCATCAGTTACCAACATTATGATTTGCACAATTACAATACTGGCTTGTTTACATTTGGTGATGGAGCCTCAAGAAACTTGGCTTACACCATCGGTTTCTCCAGAAGCAACAAAGGGGTCAACCCAATATTCCCGACTTATGGTGCTGAATTTAGTTTAGTGGGTAAATTCACACTACCGTACTCTTGGTTTAACGGAGTGGATTATGCCACATTGGGCGATCAAAAAGAGTACAAATACATCTACTCTGGAGTATCCTACACAGGAAGCAACGGCATCAGGGTGAACGATGGCGATTATTTGGAATCCATCCCCAGCACCGTGAATCCAACACCAAACAGCGTTGTCAATTATCAAGATGCAGCCGCCGATCCTGCAAAAGTGGATCAAAAGAAATACAATTGGTTGGAATATTACAAAATAAAGTTCAAAGCGGATTGGTATACGAAAGTTTATGGTAAATTAGTGCTTCGTTCTTTGGTGGAATACGGATTCTTGGGAGCTTACAATCAAGAGAGAGGCATCATTCCTTTCGAAAGATACTTCTTGGGAGGAGACGGAATGGCCAATTACTCGATGGATGGAAGAGAAACTATAGCCTTGAGAGGGTATCCAAATAGTTCTTTGACTCCTATCAACGAAGCAGGAGAACCTATCGGAGCCACGATTTACAACAAATATTCATTGGAATTGAGATACCCAATCACGTTGAAAGCAGCCGCATCGATCTATGCGCTTACTTTCTTGGAGGCCGGTTCGTCATTTGACACATTCAAGAACTACAATCCATTTGCTTTAAGCCGTTCGGCGGGAGTTGGATTAAGGGTATTTATGCCTGCATTTGGATTATTGGGAATTGATTTTGGTTATGGCTTCGACGGATTGCCACAACCTAACGGAACACTGGGATCCACGCCAAATGGTTGGGAAACCCATTTCATCATAGGACAGCAATTTTAAAAAATTGCCATAAATTTTTCTAACACGCAAAGTTATGAGGAAACAATTTTTATTTCTATTTTTAGCGCTGATTTTAGCAAGTTCATTCCAGGCACAAACCAGGGGAACCAAAGTGGGCTACATTGATATGGAATACATTTTGCAAAATGTACCCGATTACACGGAAGCCCAAAATCAATTAGAACAAAAAGCCCAGAAATGGAAGCAGGAAATTGAAGCCAAGAAAGTTGAAATCAACAAACTGAAAGAAGCTTTGAAAGCAGAAAAAGCCTTGTTGACCAAAGGACTTATCGAAGAAAGAATTGCAGAAATCACGTTCCTTGAAAATGAAGTCCTGGATTACCAGCAAAAAAGATTTGGTCCCGACGGT
>JAGNPF010000310.1 GCA_017989775.1 Flavobacterium sp. | reverse complement strand
ACCTGCCTTTATGAAAAACACCAACAATATGCTCAGAGGTGGCACATTGCTTCCAGAGTATTACCAGCCTTGGGCCAATTATTTTACCAAATTCATCAAGACATACGAAAAAGAAGGAATCCCTATTTGGGGGATTACCGTTCAAAACGAACCAATGGCTACTCAAACTTGGGAATCGTGTATTTTTAGCGCCGAAGCCGAAAGAGATTTCTTGAAAAATTTCTTGGGCCCCACAATGAAAAAAGAAGGTTTTGCAAACAAGAAAATTGTGGTTTGGGATCACAATCGTGATTTGATGACCCATAGGGCCGATGTTATTTTTTCTGATCCAGAAGCTTCAAAATACGCTTGGGGAATAGGTTTTCATTGGTACGAGAATTGGTCGGGAGGTTCTCCAATGTTCGATAATGTTCGTAAAGTTTATGAAGAACACCCTTCTAAAAATTTATTGTTTACCGAAGGTTGTGTCGAAAAATTCGATGCCAAAAAATACCAATTTTGGGCCAATGGCGAACGATACGGTACTTCCATGATTAACGATTTCAATAACGGAACCGTAGGTTGGACGGATTGGAACATTCTTTTAGACCAAAACGGAGGCCCAAATCACGTGGGGAATTTTTGTTTTGCACCCGTTCACGCTGATACAGACTCGGGCGAATTAATTTACACGCCGAGTTATTATTACATTGGTCATTTCTCCAAATTCATTCGTGAGGACGCCAAAAGAGTGAGTACTTCAGTGAGCCGAAGCGACTTGTTGAGTACCTCTTTCCTCAATGTCGATGGGAAAATGGTAACAGTCGTGATGAATCAAACCAACAAAAGTGTAACCTATAATTTAATTGTGGCTTCAGAAAAATCAGTCGTGGTAATTCCGGCACACGGGATTCAGACCTTGGTTTATTAGAGTACATAAATTAAATTATCTCATTTTTTAAGATCATTCTATGAAATCTATTTTAATATTCCTTCTAATGCCTTTTATGCTGCTGGCACAAACAAAAAAAGACAGCATCAAAGTGTTTTATTTGGGCGGACAATCCAATATGGAAGGTTTTGGTTATGTCAAAAATTTGCCAGATTCCTTGAAGAAAAAGAATAAAGAATTTTTTATTTATCAAGGAAATCCAGTTGGTGATAATGACGCAAGCGGCGGTTTAGGAAAATGGGATGTGCTGCAACCCGGCCACGGAACAGGTTTTTC
The DNA here is from genome assembly GCA_017989775.1 of Flavobacterium sp. Lineage (GTDB taxonomy): Bacteria > Bacteroidota > Bacteroidia > Flavobacteriales > Flavobacteriaceae > Flavobacterium. The sequence goes on along the minus strand of JAGNPF010000310.1, from coordinate 1,959 downwards.
GTCAGATGGAAAAACAAACATACTTTCCGATAGATTTGGAGTGGAGCTTTCCTTGGCTAAAAAGTTGCAAGAATTATATCCAAACCAAAAGTTGGCTTTTATAAAATATGCCAGAAATGGCTCTTCGATTGATAGCTCCGGAACAGCTGGTTTTGGCGCTTGGGAACCCGATTTCAAAGGAGGAAAAGGGATGAATCAATACGATTATTTTCTCAAAACAGTCAATGCTGCCATGGCGGTCAAAGACATAAACGGTGATGGAGTCGAAGATGTTTTGATTCCGAGTGGCATCATCTGGATGCAAGGTGAAAGCGATGCCGACAAAACGGAAGCCATCGCCAATCAATATTGTTCCAATTTGAAAAGGCTGATGGATTTGATGCGAGCCACTTTCAGAAATAACGATTTGCCCATAGTAATCGGGAAAATATCGGATTCTGGCGATATTGAAGGCGGAAAAGTTTGGAAATACGGTGAATTGGTTCAATACAGTCAGGAAAAATTTGCCGCAACCCAGCCCAACGTAGCGATTGTTAGAACCACCAATAGTTATAAATATTCAGACAGGTATCATTATGACAACAATGGTTTCATTGATTTAGGCAAACAATTCGCTATTAAAATTTTTAATCTGGATAATAAAAAAATTGCCAAACCTAAAAAGACCTCTTTAAATTAAAGGATTTGATTGATGAAAATAAGGTGATGGCAAAATCCAAAAAGTTGCTGCTACTTTTTAAATAGTCCATTACCGGCATCAAATGTCAAGAATTGGGGTTTTAATTTCTTCTGCGTTTAACTTGTTAATTCTTAACAATTGATTTGGTATATGTTATATTTTTATATTTTTGCAGCAAATGATAAATCTTCCAATGAAAAAAACAATTTTTATTCTGGTTGTTGCAACTGTACTATCTTCGTACGGACAAAAACAAAAAAACGTGAAATACCCACAAACCAAAAAAGGAGAAACAGTTGACCTGTATTTCGATACCAAAGTAAACGATCCCTATCGTTGGCTCGAAGACGATAAATCAGAGGAAACGGCTGCTTGGGTAAAGGCAGAGAACGAAGTAACTTATGATTATTTGTCCCAAATTCCCTTTAGGAATGAACTTAAAGCAAGAATGCAAAAATTGTGGAATTACGAAAAAATAGGATCGCCTTCCACCGAAGGGAATTTCACTTATTATTTCAAAAACAACGGTTTGCAAAACCAATCGGTCTTGTATCGAAAAGATGCTTCGGGCAAAGAAGAAGTCTTTTTGGATCCAAACACTTTTTCCAAGGACGGAACCACTTCTTTGGGCGAAATGGATTTCTCCAAAGACGGTTCCATCTTGGCCTATTCCATTTCGGAAGGCGGAAGCGATTGGCGAAAAGTGGTCATCATGAACACCCTTGACAAAAAAATAGTCGAAGACACCTTGGTTGACGTCAAATTCAGCGGACTGTCCTGGAAAGGAAACGAAGGATTTTTCTATTCCAGCTACGACAAACCCAAAGGCAGCCAATTGTCGGCCAAAACAGACCAACACAAATTGTATTTCCATAAATTGGGAACTCCACAAAAAGAGGACAAGGTAATTTTTGGCGCCGACCAAAAACGAAGATATGTGGGCGGAAGCGTTACCAATGACGATCGATTTTTGATTATCACCGCGGGGAATGCCACTTATGGAAACGAATTGTATTTCAAGGATTTAACCTTGCCCAACAGTCCCATCGTGACCATCGTGGACAACTTCAACAGCGATAGCAGTGTCATCGAGAATGAAGGAAGCAAATTGTACATCGAAACCGACCTAAATGCGCCCAACAAACGCATCGTTACGGTTGACGTGAGCAATCCAAAACCCGAAAATTGGAAAGATTTTATTCCTGAAACCGAGAACGTGTTGACGCCTACCACTTGTGGCGGTTTTTTCTTTGCCAATTACATGAAGGATGCCGTTTCGG
>JAGNPF010000309.1 GCA_017989775.1 Flavobacterium sp. | reverse complement strand
AATCTCCACCGTCATCCAAAATCATGTTCAATGGTTTTCTATCTTCGCCAAAGAACAAAGTTTGCTCGATACACCAGTCAAAAGATGCTTCGTCAAGACCTTTCCAAGCATAAACTTGAATTCCAGCAGCAGCAATAGCAGCAGCAGCTTGATCTTGAGTTGAGAAAATGTTGCAAGAAGACCAAGTCACCTCGGCACCAAGAGCAATCAAGGTTTCAATCAAAACGGCAGTTTGGATGGTCATATGCAAACATCCGGCGATACGAGCACCTTTCAAGGGCTGTTCGTCTTTGTATTCGGCACGAAGTGCCATCAAACCTGGCATTTCGGCTTCAGCCAATTCAATTTCTTTTCTTCCCCAAGCCGCTAAGGAAATGTCTTTTACTTTGAAAGCCACATAAGGCGTAGTCGTTGTACTCATTTATAGTATATTTGTATTGTAAAAATTTTTGCAAAATTACGTAATAACTTTATAAATTAAAAAGCATTCGGGAAGATTTATGAATTGTTTAATGCTCTAATCTTTTGAATTTTAATGAAATAATTTACGAATCCAGATATCATAATGCCTTTATACAAAATAATAAACGTCAGTTCAACCACCCAAATTTCCATTTGGAAAATCACCGAAACTTTCGAAGAACTTCGATTGCAAGTGAGCTTGAAACCCAAAACCGAAAAAAGGTTGAACGGAATGAAATCCGAAATGCACCAACTCGCCTTTTTGAGCGTGCGAATGTTGTTGCAGCAAGCCGGTTACACCGATTTCGATTTGCATTATGATGAATTCGGGAAACCTTATTTTCTCGACGGAAAATATGTTTCCATTACCCATTCGCATCAATTTGCAGCCATCATAATTAGTGATGAAACCGTCGGAATCGACATCGAATTGCAGCGCGAAAAAATCATCCGAATCGCCGACAAATTCGTAAACGAAACAGAATTGAAACGCCTTAAAAGCTTGGATACCCAAGATTACATCAAAAAACTGACCGTGAAATGGGGAGCCAAAGAAGCCATTTTCAAAATTCGAAACGAAAAAGGAATCAGTTTCAAGGACCATATTCAAGTGAAGCCTTTCGAAATAGGGGAAAAAGCAACAATCGTAATTCTTGAAATGGGAAACCTGAAACAAGAATTTTCGATTTATTTTGAAGAATTCGAAGGATTTACTTTAGTTTACGCTTTCGAAAATTAGTATCAATTAAATAGCAACGTCTGTCACCTCGAGCGCAGTCGAGAGGCGTGTCCCAAATATGATAAATATCTACAACCAGATTCTAAAATCTAAAATCAACAATCAAAAATTATTGGCCATTCTCCTCGATCCCGACAAAATCGACTTGAATAATGCCGAGGTTTTGATTGAAAAAATAAACCAGTCGCCAGCCACACACATTTTCATTGGCGGAAGCCTGGTCGAAAACAATATTTTGGACGAATTGATTGTCAAGATTAAACAAAATTGCAATTTGCCCATTGTGCTTTTTCCTGGAAATCCATCCCAAATCTCGGACAAAGCCGATGCCATTTTGTTCCTGTCCCTCATCTCTGGAAGAAACCCCGATTTCTTGATTGAACACCAAGTCAAAGCGGCACCAATTTTGAAGAAAACCCAACTCGAAATTATTTCCACCGGCTATATTCTCATCGAAAGCGGAACCGAAACCGCCGTGGAAAGAGTCAGCAAGACCAAACCATTGGACAGGAATAACCCCGATTTGGCATTGGCAACAGCCCAAGCGGGCGAAATGTTGGGCAATAAACTCATTTATCTCGAAGCGGGAAGCGGAGCCAAGCAAGCCGTTCCGCTGGAAATGATCAAAAAAGTGGCGCAAAACATCGAAATTCCGTTATTGGTTGGAGGAGGAATCATAGATTTGCAGGGAATTCAAAAAGCCTACGATTCCGGTGCCGATTTGGTGGTCATTGGGACGGCGTTTGAAAATGACATTGATTTTTTTACTAATTAAATTTAAACACAGATTTTACGAATTTGCACAAATTTTTAATCTGTGTAAATGTGTGAAATCCGTGTTAACCCCAAAAAAAATATGATAGAATTTTTTCTAAATGCCTACAAAAACGCTTCGACAACCCAGATTGTGTTGGAATTTATCGCTTTTGTATTCGGTATTCTTAGTGTTTGGTACGCCAAAAAAGAAAATATTTGGGTGTATCCAACAGGCTTGATTGCGACAATAATAACCACTTATTTGCTTTATGTGGCGGGTTATTTGGGCGACATGATGGTTAATGGATATTTTGCCATAATGAGTGTTTACGGTTGGTACAAATGGGCACGAAAGGAAAATGAGGCTGAAAATGTGGCCATTTCGAGAACCAACGCCAGGGAAAAAATAATAGGAATCGTGTTGTTCTTTGTGACCGTTTTGGTGGTTTTTGGGATTTATAATTTCTTTGATTATGAAATCAAAAAAGACAATTATATCGATATATTTGCTTCTGGAATATTTTTCACGGGAATGTGGTATATGGCCCTCAAAAAAATCGAAAACTGGACGCTTTGGATTTTGGGTGACATAATCGTGACGCCATTGTATGCCTACCGCGGATTGGGAATGTTGTCTTTGCAGTATTTAATTTTTACAATTTTGGCCATTTCGGCTTATTTAGAATGGAAAAGAATCTTAAACAAGAGTCCTCAGAGATAATTAAAATCGCCCTTTTTGGTCCCGAATCTACAGGGAAAACCACTCTGGCCAAGCAACTCGCCGAGCATTTTGACACGGTTTGGACTCCCGAATTTGCGAGAGATTATCTTCAGGAAAAATGGGACAAGACGGCCCAAATTTGTGATGTCAACGATATGTTGCCTATTGCTTATGGCCAAACCAAGTTGGAAAACCAAAGTCTTTCGACTGCCAATAAATACCTTTTCTGCGACACGAATTTGATGGTGACCAAGGTGTTTTCGGAGGTGTATTACAATTTTTGTGACCCTGTTTTGGACAAAGCCGCTCGAAAACACAAATACGATTTGATTTTCTTGACGGATATTGACGTGCCTTGGGAAAGGGACGATTTGAGGGACAAAGCCGAAGGCAGGGAGTCGGTTTTTGCCCTTTTCAAACAGGCTTTGATAGCAAACAACAAACCCTTTATCACGCTTTCTGGAGACAAAGAATGGCGTTTGAAGAAAGCCGTATCCATTGTAA
>JAGNPF010000308.1 GCA_017989775.1 Flavobacterium sp. | reverse complement strand
GATGCCTATGCTGTCAGAAACAAATCCTTGCAACCAGCTTACAATTCCGCCACCCATAATCATCATGATCAAGAAACTGCTTCCTTGACTGGTGTGTTTTCCCAATCCGCTTACTGCCAAAGTAAAGATACAAGGCCAAAGTGTGCTGCAAAACAATCCAACGCTGGTAAAGGCATAAACACTCACCATTCCAGTTGTTGCCATACCCGTAAAGAGTGCAACAGCTCCCAATGCAGAAAATATAAGCAGCATTCGGGCAGGATTTCCTTTACTGGCCATATCGGCAGCAATCAACACCAAAATGATTAATCCGTAAATGTAGAAAGGAGTCAAATCGTGTTTGGCTATGGCATTTACAAGCAAGAAAATGCCGAAAGCCAAATAAGGAGCCAAGAAACGCAACACTTTTTGAGTGGTCATGTTATCGGTAAAAGCTTCGACGGCTCCAGTCCAACGACCAATCATTAAACTCGCCCAATACAAAGACACATAAGGTGCAATGTCTCCAATGGCAAAACCTAATTTACTTTCCATGTAAGCAGGTAAATTAGCCGCCGTGGAAACTTCGACACCCACATAAAGAAAAATGGCAATCATTCCCATAACCAGTTGCGGATATTGCAAAGCCGTATTTTTGGAAGAAGCTGCATCTTCCACCGTTTCCACGATGGTTTCAGGAAATTCCGGCAAGGATGAGAATTTCAATAAAACGGCTACAATTATAAACGCCAATCCCAAGATTAAATAAGGAATTTTAACGCTTTCGATACTCATATCCGTATTTCCTGTTGCGGCAGCACCAAAAATGGCAAAACTCACAATTAATGGGCCGATCGTGGTTCCAAAATTATTGATTCCTCCTGCCAAAGTCAATCGCTGGGAACCCGTTTTTATCGGACCCAAGGCGATTGCCAACGGATTGGCAACCGTTTGTTGCAAAGAAAATCCCAACCCAACAGTAAATAAACCGGCAAGCATCAAGGGATATGACCCGGTATTGGCAGCAGGGTAAAACAACAATGTTCCAAGGGCGGAAATTACCAATCCCAATGCCAATCCATTTTTATAGCCAATTTTGTTGACTAAATCTTTTCCCAACAATAAAGAAACGCCCATGTATATTAAGGAACCCACGGTATAAGAAATGTAGAAAGCAATGGATACGAATTGGCTTTGACCTTGGGTTAAATCAAATGCTTTTTTAAAAACGGGAATTAAAATATCGTTGCTGGCAGCAACAAATCCCCAAAAGAAGAATACGGTAACTAGGGGAATAAATTGTCCCCATTTGGTCTGTGAATTTTCTGAACTCATAATTTGAATTTGGTTAATAGGTTTGGTTTTTAGTTATGCGTCGTTTTTATATGCTCGAAAAGCAAAAGCACAAAATGTGTTACAACAAACAAGGCTTTGTGTTTTTTCAGGCAAAATAAATGGGCCGCAAAAAATTTTGATAAATGTATTACTATTGAATTTTTAAAGGATGGACATTTCATCCGAAATTATAGACGTATTGACTATTTTTAGTACGAATGATGAATGTGTTTTTCTTTATAAATCAATAATAAGAAGTAAATGTATGTTTAATGCGTCTTATAAAAAAGTAAATCATCGTATAATTTGACTTTTATAAACAAACAATATTATTGTTTCAACAAACGACAATTTATCAGGTTTGAAATTCGTGTTTGATGACAAAAAATGATTTATTCCAGAATTTTGACTTTTACGTCTTTACTGAAATTGCGACCAATGGGAATGGTGTAAGTGTGGATCTGGACACGGTTGCCTTCAATGGATTTTACTTTGTCCAAGGCGATAGTGTAGGATTTGTGGATTCGCATGAATCGATCCGTGGGCAATTCTTCCGACTGGGAAGTCAATGATTTGTGGGTAATATAGGTTTTGTCCGGAGTGACCACCTTGATGTATTCTTTCATTCCTTCGATGAAAAGAATTTCGTCAATGTTGATTTTCATCATTTTTTTGTCCACTTTGATGAAGATGTGGGAATCCGTCCGAACGGTTTCGGTCTTGATGTTGTTTTTTAAATTGTATTCGGTGGTAATCTTGTTGATGCATTTGATGAAACGGGGCAAGGGAATGGGTTTTACCAGGTAATCCAGGACTTCCAAATCATAACTTTCGGCGGCAAATTCCCTGAAGGCGGTGGTAATGATTACCTTGGTTTTGTTTTCAAGCAAACTGATCAATTCGAAACCGGTCATCATGGGCATGTTGATGTCCAAAAACAAGGCATCGACAGTGTTGTTGTTTACAAAATCTAGGGCTTCCAAGGAGTTGTTGAAGGTGCCAATGATTTCAAAATCGGGGAAATTGACAAAATAATTTTGCAAAACCTTGATGGCCAAAGGTTCATCATCAACCAAAACACATTTAATCTTCATGGTTTAGCGGTATTTTTAAAAGGATGATGTAATAATTGAATTTCACTTTATGTTCCAAGGTATAGTTGTTTTTGAAAATTAATTTCAGCCTCTTTTTGGTATTGGTCAAGCCAATGCCTTTTTGGGTCTTACCGGGATGTGAATGTACAAAATTATTTAATATCTCGAAATGCAGCCAGCCATCAATAATTTTGCAATTTATCTTTATTTTAAGCCTGTTGTTGTTCAGGCCTCCGTGTTTGAAGGCATTTTCGACAAGCGAGATGAACAATAGCGGAGGAACCTTGATGTCATCAATATTCGATTCGATGTTGATGTTTACCTCGACGTTTTCGAAGCGCAATTTTTCGATTTCGATGTAATTCTGGATATAGTCAATTTCTTTGATCAAGGGGACAAATTTGGTTCCTTCAATATCGTACAACACATATTCCATCAATTTGGAAAGCTTGATGATCACGTCGGGAACCTTGTTGGAAGATTCCAATGACAGGGCATACAAATTATTCAAGGTGTTGAAGAAAAAATGGGGCTGGATTTGGTTTTTCAGGTATTTCAGCTTGATCTTGAATTGTTCTTCCCTCAAAGCCCGGTTTCGATCTCTTTCTTTCAGCCAAGTCAACGTCAAATAAACGGAAGAAGCCATGGCAAGGACATATAATTCGCCAATGCAAACCGCGACAATATGATTTATGTCAAAAGGTTTATACTCTCTATTGGCTTCTGGCCAAATGTCTTCTGAAATAAGGTAATAGGTCATTCCGGTTTTCAGCAG
>JAGNPF010000307.1 GCA_017989775.1 Flavobacterium sp. | reverse complement strand
TTCATCTTCCCGCAGCATTAAAAATTATATCAATATCCTGTTTGGCTACACAGGTGAATTTTCCAACGGAATATTTTACTATACCCTGCCGTTGAATCAATAGATAGAGTGCTCCTGAAGAAATATTGTACTTCTGCTGAATTTGCGTGATAGTATAGCAATTGTCAAAGCCAGGAAATTGCTGTCCAGTTTTCAAAGTTACATCCTGTATTGGAATAGCAAAGAAAGCTTCAAGGTCGCATCTGCGAATAACTGTTCGTTTGCCAAACTTTGCAATGTCCAGATATCCATTGTTAACTAACCTGTAAATAGTACTCCTGCTGATCCCGAAAAGAAGGCTGGCCTGAGTAATTTTTAGAAACTCAAGCGGCTTTATTTTTTCCAAATCTGTGTTTAAAAGCTGAACGGTTTCGTTATTGCTTTTTTCTACTTTTCCTTTACGCACCAGTGCTTTATAGCCTCTACTGTTGCAAATGGGTGAACAATATCGCGTTCGTGTTGTTTTGGCTGTGAACTGATTTTTGCAGTGCTCACAAATTCTGATAACCTCAATTTTAGAACTCATAATGTGATTAATTTTGTATCCCATTGTGTCTATGTGTGTCAGATTGTGTCATCATCTCACCAAAAAAAAATCTTGATGCAGATTTTTTTTTCGTGGTACAATAATGGTACAAAAAGGAACAAACTATCTGTAAATAAAGCTAAATAAACAGAAAGAAGAATCCCAGTTAAAATGCCGTTTTATGACATTTTAACTGGGATTCTTTGTTTTATTTTGTGATGTTTTGTGAAACTTATTTTCCGATACAAAAGTTCGCAAAAATGTTTCCCAAAAGTTCATCATTGGTCACTTGTCCGGTAATCATTCCAAAATGGTACAAAGCCTCGCGAATGTCGAGTGCCATCAAGTCGCTTGAAAGGTTGGTTTCGAGTCCGTATTTCACTTTCTGGATTTCGTCCAAGGCTTTCAACAGGGAATCATAATGGCGGGTGTTGGTCACGATGGTTTCGTTGTTTCTTAAAGCACCGGTATTGACAAAAGAAAGGAGTTGGTTTTTGAGTTCTTCAACGCCCAGTTTTTCTTTGGCCGAAATTAAGAGGATTTCAGGAATCTCCGCCTTGATGTTTTGGATTTCGATTTCGGTTAGTTTGTCGGCTTTGTTGCCAATTATAACCAAGGGTTTTAATGGAAATTGGTTTTTTATTTTTTCTAATTCCACTTTTAATTTTAGTCCCGAAACTTTAAACTCGGAACTGTCAAAAAGGAAAACAACCACTTGGGCTTGTTCTATTTTTTCGAATGTTTTTCGGATGCCAATGCTTTCCACCACGTCTTCCGTTTCCCGAATTCCTGCCGTGTCGATGAATCGAAAACCGATGCCGCCAATCACCAATTCGTCCTCAATCGTGTCGCGGGTGGTTCCGGCAATGTGCGAAACGATGGCGCGTTCTTCGTTCAATAAAGCATTCAACAAAGTCGATTTTCCCACGTTGGGTTCTCCAACAATGGCCACGGGAATTCCGTTCTTGATGACATTTCCAACGGCAAAAGAATCGATCAAGCGTTTCAATACAAATTCGATTCTATTCAATAATTCGTGAAACTGGGTTCTATCGGCAAATTCCACGTCTTCCTCCGCAAAGTCCAATTCGAGTTCGATTAGCGAAGCAAAATTCAACAATTCTTCCCGGAGTTTGGCAATTTCGTTGGAGAAACCGCCCCGCATTTGCTGCATCGCAATTTGGTGCGAGGCTTCGTTGTCGGATGAAATCAGGTCGGCTACGGCTTCGGCTTGCGATAAATCGAGTTTGCCGTTCAGGAAAGCTCTCAGGGTAAATTCGCCCGGATTGGCCATTCGACAGCCTTTTCGAAGCAATAATTGAATGATTTGTTGTTGGATATAAGTCGAACCGTGACAGGAAATCTCGATGGTGTTTTCGCCGGTATAAGAATTGGGTCCTTTAAAAATGGAAACCAACACTTGATCCAAGGTTTTTTGATTGTCGATAATATGTCCCAAATGCAGGGTGTGGGATTTTTGTTTGGTCAAATCCTTTCCCTTGATGGATTGAAATACGGAATTGCCAATGGTAATGGCATCTTCTCCGGAAATCCGAATGATGGCGATGGCTCCTGCTCCTGAAGGTGTGGCCAGTGCCACTATGGAATCGTTGTACAACATATTATTTCTTATTGGTTGCAAAGGTAATAAATCTACAGTTGTGTCAATTTTTAATTTTTTGCTCCCGATTTGTTTTAGGAGATCCAAAAGTTATTTTTTACACAAAAAAATATAAATATCTGGGAATTAATCTGTTAAAATTGTATCTTTATGGCTATAAGTATATGTTTAATTCTTTAAAATAATTTTGAAATGAAACGTATTCTATTTCCCACTGACTTTTCTGAAGTTGCCACCAATGCCTTTGTTTACGCTCTCGAATTGGCCAAATTGGTACAAGCCGAAGTATTGGTATTGCATTCCTATGATTTAATTCCAATGGACGACCAGTTTTTTCCGGAAAACTTCAACGAAATATATGATTCCGTCGAGTTGGCCAATTTTGAGCAGTTCAAGGAAGAGATTCCAAAACTGCGTGCCATTATGGAAGAACATCAAATGGAACATCTCAAACTGACGCATCGATTGATGGAAGGTGATTTGACTGCGAACGTAAAAAAATCAATCGAGGAGGACAAAATAGATTATTTGGTTATGGGGACCTCCGATGTTGGCGAATGGGAAGCCCTTTTTGCCGGTTCCCATTCGGGTTCCGTGATATTGGGCTTGGATATTCCCATGTTCTGTGTTCCTTTTGGGGTAAAATTCAAAGCTGTCAAAAACATCGGGTATGTCAATCATTATACTCCAAAAGACAAGGAAGCACTTGGCGTGGTTTTGGACATCGCCAAAATGATGGATGCCACCGTCAAATCGCTTTACGTGAGAACGAGCAAATCAGAGATGGATGCCGAAACCAAAAAAAGCTGGGAAGAAGACTTTGTCAAAGAACCCATTACTTTTTTTGAAGTTCGAAACGACGAAATAAAACAAATGACCCTGGATTTTGTTTCCCGTCACGAAATTGATGTTTTGGCGATGTTGACTTATAAAAAAAACATTTTCGAAGGCATGTTTGTGCCCAATTATGCCAAGGATAATGCTTCAGGAATTAAAATCCCCAT
>JAGNPF010000306.1 GCA_017989775.1 Flavobacterium sp. | reverse complement strand
TTTTCAAACAGGTTGTTTTCATTGACGTATTCCACCAAATCTTCCTTTTCGAGGCATTGCACAAAAGGATAGTCTTTTTTATCCGTGTTGGCACTGCCCGAATCGACATAGGCAACAATTCTATAATGGGGATCCGAATTTTCCAATCCCAATATCAATTCTTCGACCTGTCCTGAATCGCAAACCAAGACCACGTTTTGCACAAATCTATTGGAAGCCAAAAACTTGACGTAAAAAGTTCGCCACAAAAACAAGGCCAAAATTAACATAACAAAAAAAATCAAAATTTAAAGTCTGTTAGTAAGCAATTCAACCGAAAAAATGGGTGTCAGCAAATAAAACAAAACAGTTGTCGAAGCAGTAAGGATACTGCTTTTCATTATTTGAAATTGATTGCTGGCCACTTGCAAATCATACATTTCAAATACGGCTCCAACTCCATTAAGGTAAAGGGCCAGAACCAAGGCGTAATATAAATTTGAAGTGGAAGCCAAGAGGTATTCCAAATTCATTATGCTTCCTGTAAATCGCAAGGCCAACAGCACGAAAAAAACATCAAAAATCCGCAACAGCACCTTACGTTCCGATACTTCAAAATGTATTTTATTGCTTTTGTTCATTTGTTGTCATGGCTTTTCCATTAAAAAATCAAATCTACACAAACATCCCTTCAATCAATTAAAAAATCGGCAAATAACCGTTATATTTGGTTAAAAACAATTCCTCCTTTAATTATGGCGAAATGAATTTGAATTCATTTATCCATACTATTGAAATTCCGGTCAAGTTTCAGCAACCTCCTTTTTTTTGGGTGTTTCGCTGAAATATATGTTGAGCAAGGACAAAGAATAGACAAATGCGGGTGCTGCCGTTCGCATGGCCGCATGGTTGATCGTCAAAAACCAGAAGACCACAAAACACAACAAATACATGTTGAACTTGTTTTCCAGATACAAAAACAAGGGCGTAAAGAACAAAATCAACAACCCGATAATGCCCAAAGTACCGTGTTCTGCCAGCATTCTGGTAATCTCGTCATGCGACAAAGTTCCGTCTCCGGTTTTGGCTTTCCGAACTTCGACCCCTTTTCCCACACCCACGCCAAAAATGGGGTTTTCCAAAAAAATTTCGATTTCTCCTTTGGCCACATCTTCCCTGCCCGTAAACTGGCTTTCTTTCACCCTTCCTGCCGCATCTTGGTTGGCATAACGCTTGTTGATAAGCCCTCCGGTCTGGACAGAAATATATGACCAAGTCACCATCAGGGCGATTGTCAACAATACCGCCAAATAATTGAGTTTTACCCTGCCTGTATAATTGGATTTGGTGTATAGAAAGAACAACAACAATATAATCATCAAAAAACCCGTGATCATCCCGCCTCGGGAAAAAGTAACCATCCCTCGATAGGTAATGTTCAAGGCAATAATCAAATTAATGATGACCAAATACTTGGTCTTGGATTCCAGAATTATCCTGGAAAAGAAAATAAACATCCCCAATCCCAAAACAGTGGCCACCTGGTTAGGACCAAAACCGCCCGATGTTTCGTGATTGGACTGGGTGCTGGTGATGACATCCCTGATATCTGGAGTGTAAAACGTCAAATAAACCATGCAACTCACAATAGGCAACCCCATACAAAGAAGAATAGAATTTATTTGGGTCAAGGGTATCTTTCGCCTGAAAGTATAAAGCGAAGCCACTCCCAAACATACCGGCCCCGAAATGTTGAAGGCGATTGTATTTCTTATGTCTGTATCGTAATTCAACACAAAGGTTGTTAACACGACACTAGGAACCAACAGCAACAGGAACAGCCAATAAGGCGTGGCATTTTTTGAAAACCCACTGAAATACATGCCGATGAAAATAAAAACCATCACCCCGTATTTGGAAATTTCATACAGGGGATTGCCTCCAGTCATCCTCAAAAAAACCTCACTCCCCACTACATAAGCGGCCGCCATCAATGCCTGGTTATTTTTGTTCTGCGTTTTTATGACAATGTATGCCCCCAATATAAAAATGGAGTACCCATATACTTTTGAAAAAGGCGGAAACAGAAACACCAAAAATCCAATTCCAACATGGAACAGGATTAAATTGAGATACAAGATTTCGTCTTTTTTCATTTTCTACTTATTTGACAACCAACCCAAATATTGGTCTATCACTGTTTGTTCTGAATAATTATTTTCGATGGTCTTTTGGAGTGCTTTTCCAAAATCGTTTCGCAAACTTTCGCTTTCCATTAATTGCACCAAGGATTCATAAAATGCCTCCACCTTGCCAGTTTCAACCAAAAAACCGTTGACACCATTTTGAATCAACAAAGGAATTTCCCCGACATTCGTCACGACAACAGGTTTGGCGCAGCGGCCGTATTCCAACAATGCCACCGGCAAACCCTCTGATTGAGATGTCAAAACCGCGATGGCAGATTGCTCCAGAATGTTTTTGACATCCGGTTTCGAACCGTAAACAAAAACATTGTCGCCTAAATTATATTCCACAATCAATTTCTGGATTTGCGTGGAATAATCATCGCCAAAATCTTTTCCCACCAAATGAAAGCTCCATTCCGGATGGGATTCCCGTACTTTCCGGGCCACTTCCAGCAACAAAAAATGATTCTTCTGAACCCTCAAATTCGCCAAGGCAACTATTCGTTTTCTTTGAATGCCCTTCAAAACGGTATTGCAGGTTCCATCGACATCTTCAGACGGGAAATTAGGCAAATAAACAACATTTTTCAAATGTATTTTTTGTTCCACCCAAATTTTTAGATTTTGGTTTACCGCAATAATTCCCTTGAAAAAAGGCAATGTCATTCGCAAAACCAACGAAGGTCTTTTGGACAAAAACTCGCTGTCGCCGTAATGGTCGTGCCAAATTAATTGTATCGATGGACAAGATAATTTCAAAAGAAAAGCCAGAAAAAAGGACGTGCTGTGTGCGTGAATGATTTCCACTTTATTGTTCACCACAAATTTCCGCAACATGGAAAGTGCCTTAAAATCAACCGCTGCTTTTTTGTTCAAATACAAATAGGAAACCTTGTTGCCCAGTTGACTCAAAAGAGGACCTTCTTTTCTGGTTGCCACCAAGCCCGAAAAATCTATTGCATCGGCAAGCACATTGGCATAGTTCACGGCCATTCGTTCGGCACCACCTGCCTCAAGAGAAACTATGAGTTGTAGAATTCTCATTGAGTC
>JAGNPF010000305.1 GCA_017989775.1 Flavobacterium sp. | reverse complement strand
ATAAAGACAGTTTTTGGGATGTTATCGACCAATTAAAAGAAGCTGGAGCCGAAGGTATTCTGGTTTGTCCAATCGAAAAAATGGTACTTTAAAAATATTGGAATTTATCTTAATGATATAAAAAATGAACAAAATATTCAACCCAAAACCCGAAACTTGGTCTGCCATCCTCAAAAGACCAACTCAGACTATCGACGATATTGAAGTTACCGTGAAAGAAATTTTCAAGGAAGTTCAAAAAAAAGGGGATGAGGCTGTTGCCAAATATACTTCACTGTTCGATGGTGTTGCATTTGAAAACATAGAAGTTACGACATCAGAAATAGAGCAAGCCATTGCAGCTATTCCTGATGAATTGAAATCTGCTATTCAATTGGCAAAATCGAACATAGAAAAATTTCACTCCGCTCAAATAACCGAAAAAGTTGTTGTAGAAACAACCGAAGGAGTAAATTGCTGGCAGGAAAAAAGACCAATCCAGAAAATCGGTTTGTATATTCCTGGAGGAACAGCACCTTTGTTTTCAACCGTTTTAATGCTTGCCGTTCCAGCCAATATCGCGGGTTGCAACGAAATTGTTTTGTGTTCGCCACCAGACAAAAGTGGAAACATCAATCCAGCGATTTTATATGCTGCCAATTTGTGCGGTGTGACCAAAATCTTGAAAGTGGGCGGAATTCAGGCGATTGCCGCAATGACTTTCGGTACCAAATCAATTCCAAAGGTGTACAAGATTTTTGGCCCAGGAAACCAATTTGTGACCGTGGCAAAACAATTGGCAACCCAATTTGGTGTGGCCATCGATATGCCGGCCGGTCCTTCTGAATTGCTGATCGTGGCCGACGACACTGCAGTTCCCGCTTTCATAGCTTCCGATTTGTTGTCGCAAGCGGAACACGGAACCGATAGTCAGGTGATTTTGGTTTCTACTTCAAAAGTGTTGATTGATAAAGTGGAGGCAGCAATTCAATCCCAATTGGAAGTCTTGCCAAGAAAAGCCATTGCCGAAAAAGCCATCGCTAATTCAAAATTAATTTTTGTCGAAAATGACAAAGTTGCTTTGGAATTAATCGACGAATATGGCCCGGAACACTTCATTATTTGCACCAAAGACGAAGACTTTTATGTAAATAATATCGGAAATGCTGGTTCGGTTTTTATCGGGAATTATACACCGGAAAGTGCAGGAGATTATGCTTCGGGAACCAATCATACCTTGCCAACCAACGGATATGCCAAGAATTACAGCGGAGTGAATTTGGATAGTTTTACCAAATCAATGACTTTTCAGAAAATATCCGAAAAAGGAATTCAAAATATTGGCAAAGCGATAGAAATTATGGCAGAAGCCGAAGGATTGCAGGCACACAAGAATGCAGTTACTTTGAGATTGAACAAGATAGAGTAAAGAATACAGAGTAAAGAAAATAGATTGGAGAAGAGAATTTTTAGACTGGTTTTGATGTCTGTTTTCTATACTCTTTGTTCTATTTTCTCTTAAAAATATAAAAAAAATGAATTTCGATATAAATAATTTAGTCCGTGAAAACGTCAAGTCGATGAAGCCTTATTCTTCGGCACGTGACGAATTTGAGGATTTCGACACAGCGGATATGATTTTCTTGGATGCCAATGAAAATCCGTTCCAAAATGGTGTGAATCGGTATCCAGATCCGCAACAAAGCAGCGTAAAAGTGGTTTTGGCAAAACAAAGAAACATAAATCCAAACCAAATTTTATTGGGAAATGGAAGTGATGAAGTCTTGGATTTGCTATTCAGGGCTTTTTGTGAGCCCAAAATTGACAATGTAATCACTTTGCCTCCAACTTACGGGATGTACAGCGTTTTATCAAACCTGAATAATATTGAAAACAGGGAAGTGTTGCTTTCGACAGATTTCCAGCCACAAGTGGAAAAAATTTTAGAAATTGTTGATGCAAATACTAAAATAATCTTTTTATGTTCGCCAAATAACCCAACAGGAAATTCTTTTTCGGATGAAAGTGTGACTCAATTACTTCAAAATTTTAAAGGTTTGGTCGTGATTGATGAAGCCTACATCGACTTTTCAGACAAGGAAAGTTGGTTGGCTAAAATAGACCAATATCCAAATTTAGTTATCACACAAACGCTCTCAAAAGCGTATGGTTTGGCAGGAATTCGATTGGGAATTTGCTATGGTTCAGCAGCGGTAATTTCGGTTTTAAACAAAATAAAACCACCTTACAACGTGAACGAATTGACACAGTTGAGAGCGTTGGAAAGACTAAGCAATCCTGAAAAAATAAAATCTGAAATAACATCAATTATCGAACAAAGAGAATCTTTACTTAAAGTATTAAATGAAGTTGATTTCGTTGAAAAAATTTATCCAACAGAAGCCAATTTCATCTTGATAAAAGTGGATGACGCCAACAAAAGATACGACGAATTGATTGCCAAAGGAATCGTGATTCGAAACAGAACAACTCAGCCTTTATGTGAAAATACTTTGCGTATGACCATTGGAACTGAAGAAGAAAACAAGAAATTAATTGAAGCATTAAAAGCTTAAAAAATGAAAAAAGTACTTTTTATAGACCGAGACGGAACGATGGTGTTGGAGCCAAATGATTATCAATTGGACAGTTTCGAAAAATTGGAATTCTATCCAAAAGCCTTTCAATATTTAGGTAAAATTGCTGCCGAATTGGATTTCGAATTGGTGATGGTTACTAATCAAGACGGTTTGGGAACAGATTCGCATCCAGAAGCCAACTTTTGGCCAGTGCATAATTTGGTAATGAAAGCTTTCGAAAATGAAGGAGTTGTTTTCAGCGAAGTTTTTATAGACAAAACATTTCCTCACGAAAACGTGCCAACCCGAAAGCCAGGAACTGCTATGTTGACGAAATATATCAATAATCCAGAATACGATTTAGAGAATTCATTCGTAATCGGAGACAGAATAACCGACGTGGAATTGGCCAAGAATTTGGGTTTAAGAGCTATTTTTATTAGTACTGACGTAGAATTGGGAAGTGATGAAATTTCGTCAAAAAGACACGAATTGGACGATGTTATTGCTTTGCAAACCACGGAATGGAAAACGATTTACGAGTTTTTGAAATTGGAAGAACGTACCGCTTCCATTACACGAAAAACACACGAAACCGATATTTACATCAATTTAAATCTCGATGGAACAGGGAAAAGTAAAATCGAAACCGGAATAGCTT
>JAGNPF010000304.1 GCA_017989775.1 Flavobacterium sp. | reverse complement strand
ATCGAAGGAGGTAAAGGGAACTGGGGTGAAATTCCGATGACTCCGCATGCAGGGATGAGTAAAGAAAATGCAAAAAAAATGGTAGAGTATATTTTGACTTTGAAGAAATAAGTCCTTTCAAATTTTACTTTTCCGTAAAAAAACTCCTTACAGTTATCATCCTTGTGAGGAGTTTTTTTATGATCCGAATCACCATAGCTTTATCACAGTAATCATAAATCCAGATGAGATTAACTGTTATATTAACCGCTGAGCTTTGCTGCTTTAATTGTCAGCTGATTATTACCAATTTTTATGAAATAAATGTCAATTTGTCACACTTTTCTGCTTGGTACAAAATTGGAGAAAACCACTGCAAATAAAATTTAAAAAACAAAAATATAAATACTATGAGTAAAATAATTGGAATCGATTTAGGAACAACCAACTCTTGTGTTGCTGTAATGGAGGGAAAAGACCCTGTTGTAATTCCTAATGCTGAAGGTAAAAGAACCACGCCTTCAATTGTTGCCTTCACCGAAGATGGCGAAAGAAAAGTAGGAGATCCTGCAAAAAGACAGGCGGTAACCAATCCTAAGAAAACCATTTCTTCTATAAAAAGATATATGGGAACCCACTTCTCCAGTTTAACAGACGATGACCAACAAGTTCCTTACGAATTGGTAAAAGGAGCTAACGATTCGGTAAAGGTAAAAATTGACGACAGAGAGTATACACCTCAGGAAATTTCTGCCATGATTCTTCAGAAAATGAAGAAAACAGCGGAGGATTATCTCGGCCAGGAAGTTACCAGAGCGGTGATTACAGTTCCTGCTTACTTTAATGATGCACAAAGACAAGCCACCAAAGAAGCCGGAGAAATTGCCGGGCTGAAAGTGGAAAGAATCATCAACGAGCCAACAGCCGCAGCTTTAGCCTACGGTTTGGATAAAAACCATAAAGACCAGAAAATCGCAGTTTATGACCTTGGTGGTGGTACTTTTGATATCTCTATTCTGGATCTTGGAGACGGTGTTTTCGAAGTGCTTTCTACCAACGGAGACACTCATTTAGGTGGGGATGATTTTGATAACGTCATCATCAACTGGCTGGCTTCTGAATTCCAAACAGAAGAAGGCGTTGATTTAAAAGCTGATCCTATCGCTTTGCAAAGACTGAAAGAAGCTGCTGAAAAAGCAAAAGTTGAATTATCTTCTTCAACGCAAACAGAAATCAACCTTCCGTATATCACTGCTACGGCTACAGGACCAAAACACTTGGTGAAAACCTTAACAAGAGCGAAGTTCGAGCAATTGTCAGCAGATTTGGTAAAAAGATCAATGGAGCCTTGTAAAAAAGCGCTTTCAGATGCTGGACTTTCAGTTTCAGATATTGATGAGGTAATCTTGGTAGGAGGTTCTACCAGAATCCCAATCATCCAAGAGGAAGTTGAGAAGTTCTTTGGTAAAAAACCTTCAAAAGGAGTAAACCCAGACGAAGTTGTAGCTATTGGTGCTGCAATCCAAGGTGGAGTTTTAACTGGTGATGTGAAAGATGTTCTTTTATTAGACGTAACACCACTTTCTTTAGGTATCGAAACAATGGGTTCTATGTTCACTAAATTAATTGATGCGAATACTACCATCCCAACTAAAAAATCTGAAGTGTTCTCTACAGCGTCTGACAATCAGCCGGCTGTAAGCATCAGAGTAGGACAGGGAGAAAGACCAATGTTCAACGATAACAAAGAAATCGGAAGATTTGATTTGACAGATATTCCACCTGCACCAAGAGGAGTTCCACAAATCGAGGTAACTTTCGATATCGATGCAAACGGAATCCTTTCTGTATCTGCGAAAGACAAAGGAACCGGAAAAGAGCAATCTATTAAAATTCAGGCAAGTTCAGGACTTTCTGAAGAAGAAATCCAACGAATGAAGCGTGAAGCAGAAGAAAATGCTTCAGCAGATGCTAAGAAAAAAGAAGAAGTTGAAGTATTCAATAAAGCGGACGGATTGATTTTCCAAACTGAAAAGCAATTGAAAGAATTTGGTGATAAATTGTCTGCGGACAAGAAAACAGCCATCGAAACTGCAGTTACTGAATTGAAAACCGCTTTCGAAGCTAAAGATTTAGATTCTGTAAAAACCAAAACTGAAGTTTTAGACGCTGCTTGGATGGCGGCTTCAGAAGAATTGTACAAAGCAACTCAAGAAGCACAACCGCAACCAGAAACTCCGGGAGCAAATGCAAGTGATAATGTACAAGATGCAGACTTCGAAGAAGTCAAGTAAAAGCTGATTAACATCAAGTAAAATAAATTAGCAAATCGCTGTAAATGTAATGTTTACAGCGATTTTTTATTTTCAATATTTTTTGAAAATGCTTGATTTTAATCATTTTTTATAGTATTTTTGTATCATATTTGTACCGCGCGCAATTTGGATTTAATGTGCGTCTTATGCGCTAAAATTGCAAAAAAAAACATAAAAAGGTGATAATGTACCCGATGTTATTTCAGAATGGGATTTAGTAAATTAAAAATACCAAGAGTATGTGAGCAATGCTCCAAACCCTTTGAAGCAAAGACAGTTACGACACGTTTTTGTGGTGTTTCTTGTGCGAATAAAGCAGGAAAAGATCGCAAAAAATTAGAAAAACAACAAAAAGAAAAAGAAAATCTGTTGCAAAAATATTCTAATAAAATTGCGGAAGTACAAACTCGGGAATTTATTTCTGTTTCTGAAGCAACTATAATGTATGGAATTTCAAAAGATACCATTCACAGAATGATAAAAAGAGGATTAATTAATGGGGTTAATATTGGGGTAAGATTGACTCGAGTAAAACGAGCAGACTTAGAGAACTTATTCTCTACAATAGAAATGCCTATTGAAAAGAAAAAAGCAGAAAAACCAACTTTTGAGATAGGAAATTGCTATACTCTATCAGAAGTTTCTGAAAAATATAATGCTAATCCTTCAACGGTGAGTAGTGCTATTAGGAAAAACAATATTCCAAAAAAGAAAGTTGGGAGTTTTGTATATGTTCCTAAAAAATTAATTGATGAAATATTTGACGGTAAATGAAAGAACTTTTAAAAACTAAAGTAACTGTAAGGTTAAGAAAAGCAGAATTCCGAAAAGAATGGTACATTTATTTGGAGAGTTATCCTGTGATGATAAAAGGCAAAAAAAATCCTCAAAGAATTCGTGAGTATCTCACCCGAAGCGTAACAACAG
>JAGNPF010000303.1 GCA_017989775.1 Flavobacterium sp. | reverse complement strand
GTGTAATGGTCGGGAATCTTACAGTTAATGATAAACCGTTAAAAGATGTTTTGGAAATGCAGGGTCACGATAAAGTGATTAGCAAAATTTTAAAAATTGGAAAAGGCGATTTAAGACTTTCTGAAAAAAGGATTTGTGAAATTCACAGTGCTATAATGCACGAAGATGATGAAACTCAAAAAGACAAAATCGGAAAGTGGAAACAAGAAGCTAATATGATTTACAATCATAAAGGCGAAAGATATGATTTTGTGGCTCCAGAAGAAGTTCCTGACAAAATCCATACTCTTTTAAACAAAACCAATGCTTCGATTGATGCCATAAATGCCAAGAAAAAAAATGCACCACATCCAATTGATGTGGCTTTGGAATTTCATTTGGAATATTTAAATATTCATCCATTTTATGATGGAAATGGCAGAACGGCTAGAATATTAACTAATCTAATTCTTATTTCTTTAGGATATAATCCGTTTTGGATAAACGAAAAAGACCGTGCCATTTATTACAACTACATAAGCGATATTCAAGGATATGGTGGTTCTAAAGAATTATTTTTTGAATATTGTGCAGGATTAATTGAACGTTCAGAACAATTAGTTTTAAAAGCTATTCAGGATATTGATATTGAGGAAGAAGATGATTTACATAAAGAAATTAGTTTGTTAAAACGACAACTTGAAGGGGAGAAATTTACAAAATCCCCAAAAAATATTTATGATATATTTCAGTTAATAAATAAGGATGTTTGGCAACCATTATCTATTGTAATCAATCAATTTGATGATTTATTTAGTGAAAGTAAAACAAAAAATTTGGTTAATCGTCAAAGCGAAATATATCCCACAAAATCAATATTACCGATTTTCAATCCGTTTGAAAAATCTACTAAACCTAAAGAAATTACAATATTTGGACACGAGATTTATGAAAATGATATTTATAAAATAGAATGGAATCATTTGAAATATGGTTTAAAAAAGGCAAAAAACAATACTATCTATGAAATAAATTTTTCTCTTTCGTTTGAAACAACAAGTTACAATTTGAAACTTTCAGTCAATCATCTTGAAATTTGGAAAACCAATTTTGCCTACAACGAATTTCCTCATAAAGAAGAGATCGAAAACGTAAAAAAAGATTTAGGAAAAAATATAATTAAGAGTATCAAAAATGATATTCAATAATTTTAAAAAACAAAATGAACATATTAGATAAAATAATCCTTGACAAAAAAAGAGAAGTCATTCTCAAGAAATCCATCATTCCAGTTTCCCAATTGGAAGCTTCGGTTTTCTTTGGAAAAAAGACGATTTCTTTAAGCCAAAATTTAAGAAACAGCAACTCTGGAATCATTGCCGAACACAAACGCCGTTCTCCTTCGAAAGCTGAAATTAATTACAGTTTCACGGTCGAAGAAGTGGTAAAAGGTTATGAAAATGCCGGTGCTTGTGGAATCTCGGTTTTAACGGACGGCAAGTATTTTGGCGGTTCTTTGGACGATTTATTGTTGGCAAGAGCTTCGGTAAATATTCCGCTTCTGCGAAAAGAATTTATCGTTGACGAATACCAAATTCTCGAAGCCAAAGCCCACGGAGCCGATTTGATTTTATTGATTGCAGCGGTTTTAACTCGTGAGGAAATCAAATCATTGTCCGAGTTTGCAAAAGGTTTAGGATTGGAAGTGTTGTTGGAAGTACACAATTTGGAAGAATTGGAAAAATCCATAATGCCGACTTTGGATATGATTGGCGTGAACAACCGAAACCTGAAAACTTTCGAAGTAAGTCTAGATTTCAGCAAAGAATTGGCAGATAAAATCCCGAATGATTTCGTGAAAGTTTCCGAAAGCGGGATTTCATCCATCGAAGCCATCAACGAGCTAAAACCTTATGGTTACAAAGGTTTTTTAATCGGTGAAAACTTTATGAAAACCGACAATGCCGGTCAAGCGGCAACGGAATTTATTTCGAAATTATAACCAAAAATAACCCTGACAGGGTTTTGAACCCTGACAGGGTTAAGTTAAAGAGTGTTTTTTAAAATGAAAAAACAAATAGACCATCAAGATACTTCGGCTCCCTCCCCTTCGGGGAGGGCTGGGGTGGGGATTAAAATCTGCGGAATGAAATACCCCGAAAATATGCTCGAAGTAGGTGCGCTCCTACCCGATTATATGGGGTTTATATTCTGGGAAAAATCGGCACGCTATTTTGACGGTATCATTCCAGAATTGCCTAAATCAATCAAGAAAGTGGGGGTTTTTGTCAATGCCTCTTTGGAAGAAATTCTGGAAAAAATTCAAAAACACGATTTGCAAGCCGTTCAACTTCACGGAGATGAATCGGTGGAATTTTGCGAAAATTTAAAAAAAAATGTACCAAAAGGGATAGAAGTCATAAAAGTTTTTTCAATTTTAGATACCTTTGACTTTGCGGTACTAAAACCTTTCGAATCCGTATGCGATTATTTCCTTTTTGACACCAAGGGAAAATTGCCCGGCGGAAACGGAACCACCTTCGATTGGAAAGTATTGGAAAATTATCCATCAACCAAACCTTTCTTCTTGAGTGGAGGAATCGGAATGGAGGAAATGGAGGCTGTTAATGAAATTTTGAAAACCAATTTACCCGTTTATGCCATTGACGTAAACAGTAAATTTGAAATAGAACCTGGATTAAAAAATATAAATCTTGTAAAGACAATTTTCGAATTGTCACAAAACATAAATAATTAAAAATGTCATACAACGTTAACGAAAAAGGCTATTACGGAGAATTTGGAGGAGCTTACATCCCCGAAATGTTATATCCCAATGTAGAGGAATTACGTCAAAAATATCTTGAAATCACTGCCGAACCCGAATTTCAAAAAGAGTTCAATCAATTGCTAAAAGATTACGTGGGCCGTCCGAGTCCTTTGTATTTTGCCAAAAGACTTTCCGAGAAATACAACACCAAAGTCTATCTGAAAAGAGAAGATTTGAATCACACGGGAGCACACAAAATCAACAACACTATTGGGCAAATTTTGGTAGCTCAAAAACTAGGCAAAAAACGAATCATTGCCGAAACTGGAGCAGGACAACACGGAGTGGCCACGGCTACCGTTTGTGCCTTGATGGGATTGGAATGCATCGTGTACATGGGCGAAATCGACATCCAGCGCCAAGCACCCAACGTGGCTCGCATGAAAATGTTGGGAGCTGAAGTTCGTCCAGCACTTT
>JAGNPF010000302.1 GCA_017989775.1 Flavobacterium sp. | reverse complement strand
AATTAGCATTTGGTGCTGGAATTGGAGATTCCAAGAAATGGCTTTTGGGTGGGGAGATTACAGTTCAAGGTTCGGGTAATTTGGCCAATAATTACGGCACAATCGATAATGTCAGTTATGAAAACTCCGAAAGATACAGCATAGGTGGATATTATACACCCAACTCGAATCCGTTTTCAAGTTATTTCAAAAAAATCACGTACAGGGGAGGTTTGAGATATGAGAAAACAGGTCTTGTGGTCAATTCAACATCAATAAATGACACCGCCTTGACTTTTGGAATGGGATTGCCAATAACAGGCTCTTTGTCCAATCTAAACCTGGGATTGGAATACGGGAAAAAAGGAACAACTTCACATAATTTGGTCCAGGAAAATTATTTTGTCGTAAGTCTTGGTTTTTCGCTGAATGACAAGTGGTTCGTCAAGAGCAAATTTTATTAAAATCCAGTTAAGTTTTTATTGTAATTACCAACAGTTTTGTCCAGTATAATCCATGACTTCATTAAAAAAATACCAAATCCCCATGCCTGTTTTGGTTTTGTCCATAACTTTGTTTTTGGGTTGTGAAAGTAATTTTAAGGAAGTGCAAAAAATTAATTTTTCGGAATTTGTGCCCAGTGGTGAAGCCGACAAAATAAATTTGAAATACACCGATTCAGGCCGGATAACAGCTGTGTTGGTGAGTCCTAAAATGCGGGAGTTTGCCAGTGTTGATTTTCCGTTTACGGAATTTCCAAAAGGAATTGACGTCACCCTTTTTGATAAAAACGGAAAGAAAACATTTATCAAATCAGATTATGCCACTTCTTTCAAGTCAACAAACATCATTGATTTAAAAGGAAATGTCAAAATTAATTCACAAGACGGGCAAACGCTCGAAACCGACCAGTTGTATTTCGATCAAAAAAACGAATGGTTTTTTACCGAAAATAGTTTTAAATTTACCGATCCAAAAGGAGTTTCAAACGGAAAGGGAATCGATTTTAGCAAAGATTTCAAAGTCATCAATTCGCAAAGTATAACCGGCGAAGTAGAATCAGCCGATTAATTTTAATAGTATCAATCATGAATTATCTTAAATACACCCAATACATATATCTTGTTGCAGCCGTTTTTTTTGCCATCAGGGCTGTCGAAATTTGGGATCAAGACAACGACCAGCATTTTCTTTTTCTCGGAATTGCCGTTCTTTCTGTTTTTATGTTCTTTTTTAGAAGAAGATTTGCCAATAAATTTGAAGATAGAAACAAAAACAACAAACCTTGATGCATGGAAATTAGCATTATAATAGTATGCTTGATACTAAGTGCCTTTTTCTCGGGAATGGAAATTGCCTTTATCTCTTCCAATAAAATATATCTTGAGCTGGAAAAAAAACAGGACAGTTTTATTTCCAACATCCTCACCAAACTTACCGAAGAACCTTCGAAGTTCATTGCCGCAATGCTTATTGGCAACACCATTGCCTTGGTGGTTTATGGGCTTTTAATGGGCGAATTGTTGATGTATTCGATTGAATGTTCTGGATTTCATTTTTCGACACTGTTGAACTTGATAATTCAAACCCTGCTGTCCACAATAATAGTGTTGTTGACGTCCAAGTTCCTGTCCAAAGTTTTTTTTCAAATTTATGCCAATACCTTGATCAAGGTTTTTGCACTTCCGGCTTATGGGTTTTACCTGCTGTTTTATTATGTGTCCACTTTTTTCATCTGGGTTTCTGATTTTGTCTTGAAAAGATTTTTCAAAACCGATGGCGATCAAATGCCCTTGTATTTCAGCAAGGCGGAATTGGGGAATTATATTACCGAGCAAATGAGTACCGTGGAAGACAACGAAGAAATGGACTCCGAGATTCAAATGTTTCAAAATGCCTTGGACTTTTCGGGAGTGAAAGCCCGCGACGTCATGAGTCCAAGAACGGAAATTGTGGCAATTGACGTCTTTGATCCCGTAGTTGAACTGAAAGAATTATTCGTGGAAACAGGTTATTCCAAGATTGTGGTTTATCAAAATTCGCTAGACGACATCATTGGCTATGTCCATTCGTTTGACTTGTTCAAAAAACCGAAAAACATCAAATCGATCGTGATTCCGGTCGAATTTGTTCCTGAAACCATTTATGTTAAAGACGCCATGAATTTGTTGACCAAAAAGCGGAAAAGCATGGCCGTGGTGTTGGATGAATACGGCGGAACTTCAGGAATCATCACCATCGAAGACATAATCGAAGAACTTTTTGGAGAAATTGAAGACGAACACGATTCGGATGAAGAATTGACCGAAAAAGAACTCGAAGAAGGTGTTTATGTTTTCTCTGCACGATTGGATGTCGAATACCTGAACCAAACCTACAAACTCAATATTCCCGAAAATGATTCCTACGGAACCCTGGGTGGTTTTATTGTGGATTCCACCAAAGAAATCCCCCTAAAAGGCGATGCGATAACCATTGGAACATATCATTTTATCATCGAAGAAGCCACAAACAAGAAAATAGAATTGGTCAAAATGACAATAAAAGATTGATTTTTTTTGGTAAATTAAATTTTCTTGTAAATTATGGCGGTAGTAGTATATTTATTAATTAGATAATTGTATTTTCGCAAACTGAATATAAAAATTAACAACAATAAAAATGGCAGTTTTACAAAAAATTAGACAACGTTCACTTCTTCTAATACTAGTTATTGGTTTTTGCTTATTAGCATTTATTGTGGGTGATGTGGTTAATAGTGGTGGTTTTCAAAGTACTCCAAAGGATGTGGGAAGTATAGATGGAAAAGATATTCCATTTGAAGACTTTAGACAAAAAGTAAGCAATCTTGAAAAAAGCCAACAAGGAATTACTGCAACTGCTGCAGCCAACAGGGTTTGGGAGCAAGAGGTTACCGTTGCCTTACTAACTTCGGAATTTGAAAAACCAGGTCTGAGGGTGGGTGCAAAACACATCATGGAAATATTGAAATCCGATCAAAACATTGGACAAAATCCATTGTTTTTGAATGCTGCAGGAGGTTTTGACGAAGCTAAATTCAAGGAATATTTCAAGTCTAATCCAGAGCAGGCACAGTTCTTGAAAGACAGGGAAAAAGATGCAGAGTTGAATGCCAAATTCCAAATTTACAGCAATTTGATAAAAGCGGGATTATATACAACCGAAAGCGAAGGGAAATTGAAATATGAAATGGAATCCAACAAAGTAAATTTTGCCTATGTTGCCGGATTGTAT
>JAGNPF010000301.1 GCA_017989775.1 Flavobacterium sp. | reverse complement strand
TGCCGATGTTGCCCAAAAAGAGGAAAACAAAGCAGAAAAGAAAGACTGGAAACAAAACAATCCAACCGGCAACCTGACGTTCAACGAGGAAAAAGAATTCCAGAAAATCGAACGAGAAATCAAGGATTTGGAAATCGAAAAAGCCAAAATCGAGCAGCTTTTTGCCGATGGAAAAGTAGCCGATGCGGATATCGAAAAGAAAGCCAAGGAACTGGAAAACCTCATCAAGAAAATTGAGACTAAAGAAGAACGATGGTTTGAGCTGAGTGCGAAGATGGAAGGATAAAATTAGTGCTCCCTTTTTATTCGCAATTTTCAGTGCTCAAATTTATAAATAACATTTAAAATAAAGCCACAATGGGATTAGATTCTGTTGTGGTTTTGTTATTTTAGCGAAAGGAAAAAGATAATTTGCGAATAGTTAAACCCAATATATCAAATCACTTCAAATGAAAAAAAACATTCCATCCGAAAGTGGCTTTAATGAAATATTACTTTATACAACGCCTAATGGAAATGTAAAAGTGGAAATTTATTTGCAAAATGAAACAATATGGCTAACGCAACAAAAAATAGCTGATTTGTTTGGGGTACAAAGACCTGCAATTACCAAACATCTTAAAAATATTTTTGAAACTGGAGAACTGAAAGAAGAAGTGGTTAGTTCCATTTTGGAACATACCACTCAACACGGTGCCATAATAGGAAAAACACAAGAAGCTAAAACCAAATATTACAATCTTGACGCAATAATATCTGTTGGTTATCGGGTAAATAGCAGTCAGGCAACCGCATTTCGGATTTGGGCAACCGAAAGATTAAAAGAATACATCATCAAAGGTTTTACAATGGATGATGAACGTTTGAAGAATCCAAATAACATTTTTGGTAAAGATTATTTTGAAGAGCAACTCGCCAGAATTCGTGACATACGCAGTAGTGAAAGGCGTTTTTATCAAAAAATAACAGACATTTACACTCAATGTAGTGCTGACTATAGCATAGAAACTAAAGCGACGAAAGATTTTTTTGCAACTGTACAAAACAAATTGCATTGGGCAATTACGGGACAAACTGCCGCAGAATTAATTTCAGCAAGAGCAGATAGTACAAAAGAAAATATGGGACTGACTACTTGGAAAAATGCTCCCAAAGGCAGTATCAGAAAAACAGACGTAAGCATTGCAAAAAATTATCTGAATGAAAAAGAACTAAACGGACTCAACCGAATAGTTACCATGTATTTGGATTATGCAGAAAATCAAGCACAAAAAGGAGTGGTTATGTATATGAAAGATTGGGTTCTAAAACTAGATGCTTTTTTACAATTTAATGAAGAAGCCCTTTTGAAAAATAACGGTAACGTATCCCACGAAGTGGCAATGGCATTAGCTGAAAGCGAATTTGAAAAGTTCCGTATTCAGCAAGACAAATTAATTGAAAGTGATTTTGATAAAATGGTTAAAAAAAATGAAAGATTTAAATAGCCAATTCATTACTTGAATCAACAAAAAACAGACAACCTGACTTTCAATGATCATAAAGAATTCCAGATAACCCCAGCTGTACGAAGTCTCTCGACTTCGAACCATTCCTATATGAAGTTACAATTGTTGCAGCCACGAAGTCGGGAGACTTCAAAGAAAAGATGGTGCGATGATTTTTTTCTAAACAAATAAAGATAAAATCTGCCTTTGCATAATCCGGAAGCTTCCATCAAATTTGGAATTTTATTTTTAAAGAAATCACTGTCGGTTTTTGTTATATTTGCGCACTTAAAAAAACACATTTCCATGAA
This sequence comes from Flavobacterium sp., assembly GCA_017989775.1. Classification (GTDB taxonomy): domain Bacteria; phylum Bacteroidota; class Bacteroidia; order Flavobacteriales; family Flavobacteriaceae; genus Flavobacterium. Next base: position 1,440 of record JAGNPF010000301.1, on the reverse strand, counting down.
ACATTTATTAGCGACCCTGGTGGTCTTGACACTTTTTATTTCCTGTAAAAACAAAGAAGAGAAAAAAGTGGAACCTGCAAAAGAAGAAACCGTTGATTTTGTTGCCAAAAACGACAAGGAAATCAACGATTACCTTGCCCAAAACAATTTGAAGGCACAAAAAACCGAGTCTGGTTTGTATTACGTGATCAACGAACCCGGAACCGGCACGCAACCCACGGCAACATCAAACGTGACCGTGGCATACAAAGGTTATTTCACCAACGGAACCGTTTTTGACCAAAGCGGTCCTGAAGGCATTTCTTTTGGTTTGAACCAAGTGATCAAAGGTTGGACAGAAGGAATTCCTCTTCTGAAAACCGGAGGCAGCGGCATCCTTTTGATTCCTTCCCAATTGGGTTATGGAAACGAAACAATGGGGCCTATTCCTGGAGGTTCGGCGCTTATTTTCGAAGTAAAATTAATTTCGGTCAATTAAAAAAACAAAACTTTCCCATCAATAAAAACCACAATGGAATTTATATTCTGTTGTGGTTTTTGTTTTTCAATTGCGATTTGTATCCAAATCAAACCATAAAAAAAATCGCCCAAGAAGTAATTCTCAGGCGATTTTTTAATTTAAAATCCGTTAAAATTATTTTCTATACAATGGATCGGCTCCAATGGTTCCCACCAAACTATCGATGTATTCTGGTGAACCGGCTGTTGCCAACATCTTTTTCACGTTTTGCAAACGGGTTTCCAAGTCCATTTCGGCAACCAACGACTTGTTTTCGGCATTGGAGATGAAACGCTCCAAATAACTGATTTGGTTGGTGTAAAAATAGATGTCTTTTTGTTGTTTCAACTGCAATCGCTCTTTATACCAATCGCTGTTGATGACGTATTCTCTTTCGAAATAACCCCTCAATTCTGGATCGCTCATTTCTTTGCCTTCATAATGCCCGTAAGCCATCATGTGCAACAATATTTTCAACGGCGGAATGGCTGACTCAATGCTTCCGTCTTCAAAATAACTCAAGGCCACTTTTTGTTGAGCTTCGACAATATTATTGATACCGTCCACATAATCTTCGATTCCCTGCACTTCCGGTTTCAACATTTTTTCGTTGAAAACGGCATTCGGCTCGTCAAACAAACGGTTCAAGCACAACAACGAGAAAGTGCTCGTGATGCGATATCCCAATCTACTGGCCAAGACTTTCTTGCCTTGGTATTCAAAATCTTCCAGTTTTTCCAGGGAACCATTGGCAATCAAGACTTTTGGATCACGGTCTTTGGCATTGAGTCGTGCCCAAATTTCCGGTATCAAGAGACTGATGTCGTGATCGACTTTGTTTTCGCCGCCCACATAACCCGCTGCCGTGCTAAACGCATTCGATTCGGTCAAGATATGCGACAACAAGGCATTGTTCAAATCGGATGTCGGGGTCAACATGT